>NZ_LZMI01000036.1:0-55759 GCF_001665475.1 Gordonia sp. 852002-51296_SCH5728562-b
CAAGCGTTTGGTGTCTGCCCGGGGGGTCGACGTCTGTGCCACCAGAAGTGTGGTGGTCATACGATCCCCTCAATCGTCGAAAAGTCCCACACACCACCCCCCCCCGCCCGCGGTGAGCCCGGGCGGGCCGCGATTGGTTGTCGTACTTACTTGACCTCGTATACCCAGATTAGCGATGTGGTGAGTTCACCCTTCGGTGTCCACGAGTACTTGCGGGCAAGACCTGTGCCGTTGTACTTGCTGATGTACTCGAGCAACTTGGGACGGGTGTTGTTGCCCTCTTCGATGCCCTTCATCATGATCGCCGCGATGTCGTACGCCTCGACCGAGTACACGCCCGGCGGCTGGTTGAACGCTGCCTTGTAGTCCGAAGCGAACTTGTCGGGAGCGGGACCACACGGGCACGAGAGCAGCGCGCCCTTGGCAGAATCGCCGGCCTGCGCGGTGAACTGCGGATCGTTCGCACCATCACCCGAGACGAACAGAACATTCGAGTCAGCCGACTTGAGCTGCTGCGCGAGCGGCGCGGCCTCCGCGTAGTAGCCCGCGTAGAAGACCGCATCCGGCTGTGCCGCAGTGACTTTCGAGATGATGGCGGAGAAGTCGCGCTCACCCTTCTTGACGTCACCCGAGCAGTCGGCGTCCGCGGCGGAGCCGAGTGCGCCGGTAACGGCCTTCGCCAAGCCCGCGCCGTAGTCTGTGTCGTCCTTGATGACGCAGACCTTCTTCTTGCCCTTTGCCCCGGTCAGGTACTTCGCGACGGCGGGGCCCTGAATGTCGTCGTTGGCGAGGCCGCGGTAGAAGGTCTTCCAACCATTGTCGGTGAGTGTCGGGTTGGTGGCCGAAGCGGTCACCGAGACGAGTCCTGCCTGGTTGAAGATGCCGCCGGTCGCCTTGGTCTCACCGGAGAACGCGGGACCGATCAATCCGATGATCGAGTCGTCGTTGGTGATGGTCGGTGCAACCTGTGTTGCCTTCTGCGGGTCACCTTCGGTGTCGAAACGCTTGAGGGTGATCTTGCAGTCGGGGTTGGCCTTGTTGTGCTGGTCGACGGCGAGCTGCGCACCGTCGACGATGTTGATACCGAGCGCCGCGTCAGCCCCGGTCAGTGCACCCGCCATTGCGATGGTCGCCGGGTCGCATTTCTGTCCACTCGGCGATGCCGGATCGAGAGCTTCCGCATCCGACGCCTTCGGCTGTTCCTTGCCCTCCGTATCGATCTGGGCGAGAGCCGAAATGGTGAGCCCCGACCCCGCTGATGCCGACCCACTCGATGACGAATCCGAGTCGGTGGACTTACTGCTACATGCCGAAACGGCGAGCACAGCGGCCAGCGTCGCCCCTAGCGCTGCGGTCGTCACGCGACGATGCATCTTTACTACCTCTCGTCCAGCCACCCGACCCCCTGTGGCCGGGAGGTCTACTGAGGAGACCTTGAGAAAACATAGACCGAGATACGAGATCGCGTGCGGCAATGAAAGAGAAATCCGCTAGTCACCGTCGACGCGTTTTCACAGATTTAACGCGGCCGACTTGAGGGTCAGTCTGTGGGTCCCAACGTTTCGACGACGACCTGCGCGACGGCCTTCATCGTGGTACGGCGATCCATCGCCGCGCGCTGAATCCACTTGAACGCCTCTGGTTCTGACAATGACTGCTTCTCCATGAGCAAACCCTTCGCGCGCTCGACCAGTTTTCGCGTTTCGAGTCGGTCCTGCATTGTCGCAACTTCTTTTTCGAGCATCTTCAGTTCGTGATAGCGACTTACAGCAACCTCCATGGCTGGAACAAGATCGGCTTTGGAGAACGGTTTCACCAAGTACGCCATCGCGCCGGCATCCCGAGCTCTCTCGATGAAGTCGCGCTGACTGAAGGCCGTCAACATCACCACGGGCGCCAACCGCTTCTGTGCGATCTCGGTGGCGGCGTCGATCCCGTCGCGCACCGGCATCTTGATATCCATGATGACGAGATCAGGCGAGAGCTTCTCGGTGAGATCGACAGCCGCCTGCCCGTTGGGCGCCTCGCCCACCACGTCGTAGCCCTCCTCGCGCAGCATCTCGATGAGGTCCATCCGGATCAGCGAGTCGTCCTCGGCGACGAGCACCTTGTGTGCAGTCTGCTTGTCCTCGGCCTGGGCCGGAACATTCTCAACCACAGTCACCAATCCCTCCTCCACGTCGAGTTGACCAGAGCGGTCACAACCGGCCGCATCCACACGCTCACGGCCAGCACCAATGCTCCGAAGAGTACCGGCTCACGCGGCTTCCGGCCGATCATCTACAGTTGTCTGTTGCAGCCGCTCGCGGCGGCAGATGCCCTCGTAGCCCAATTGGCAGAGGCAACGGATTCAAAACCCGTCCAGTGTGAGTTCGAGTCTCACCGAGGGCACCACGAAACCCCTGTTCATCAGGGGTTTATTCGTTTCTATGGCTGGTCTCATTGTTGTGCAGCAGCATCCGGCGCCTTAGCCGCTGTCTGATCCAGATCCTCCAGAAGCTGATTGAGACGGGACGCGGCCACGATCGCTTCGCCGCGGGAACTGTCCGGCTCCACGTTCAGCCTGGCGAGCAGTGCGATGACGGGGATGTGGGCGGGGTCGACCGCCGACTCCCCTTCGCCACCGAGGACCGCGCGAGTCACCCTGGCCCGCTCCCGGATTCGGTCCAGTGCCGCATGGACGTCGGTGGCGTCGGTGATCTGATGCTGCTCGCCCACAGTGGTGAGTCCAGTGGCAACGCAGGCGAGGGCGCCGTCCAGGGCGTCGAAGTACTTGGCGATGGAATCGATGAGCATGGGCCGCGAATTGATTGAGAGAATCAAGTAGGCGCACACCACCCCGATCAGGGAGCCCGCCACCGTCTCCTCGATGCGAACGACGAGCAGCCGCATGTCGAAGACACCCAGCAGATCGAACAGTGCAGCGATCATCACGGTGATGAACACCACCAGGTAGGTGTATCGGACCGAGCCGAAGCAACTTGCGAGGAAGACGCAGAGCACGCCGAGGATCAGTTCGGGGATCACGTGATGGTTCACGGCCACCACCACGAGCGCCCCGATCACGACTCCCAGCACAGTGCCGACGATCCGGTCCATCGCGCGAGTCAGCACAGCGGCGCGCGTGCTGGCCTTCATGAAGACGATGAACGCGGTCAGACGGCCCAGTACCAGCGCGAAGCAGCAATCATCTCGCCTACGACGGAAGCCAGTGCGGTGGCGAACATCACCTGAACAGCCAGCCGCGACGTGGGCTCCCAGTCGCGCCAGGGCTGCAGTTTCCAGGGCTGCAGTTTCCATGGCGGTGGCGAGATCCCGAGGGAGGCCAACCCGGGACGTCGCAGGTGGTGCTCCCGATGGACGTCGGCGGGGTCGGTAGGGGGAACCAAGTCCGGTTCGCCAGTCGAAACGATGAGTTCATTCAGCGCATGCCACATACGTACGCAGCGCGAGATCTCCAGGGTGACCAGTCCGCCCGCCTCGCGGATGTCGACGATGGCCTCGATTCGTTTTGCCCGACGTGCCGCGGCGCGGCTTGCTTCGACGTCGATGTCCTTGGCCAGCACGGTGTGCAGATCGGTGATCGCGGCGTCGAGCAATGCGTTTCGTGGGAGTACGCCGTCGTCTGTCGGCGACGCGTTGTCGAAGCGGTCGGCAACGAGCTGATTGCACACCTGCTCCACCGAGATCTGTGCATCCACCACCAGGTCGGCAAGAGTCTCTGGTTCGCAATCCAGATGACGATGCGTGTCGAACCGTGACTGCCAGTTGTTGATCGCGAGCGACATTCCACCGAGCCGGGCGAGGTCGCGCTCGATATGCGGGCGAACGGACCGGCTGGTGGCGCGCTGTGCGGCGAGCAGGGCGGTGTCGGCCGCGCTGCGACACTCCCTGAGCAGCAACGCGATCTGACGCTGCGGCCGCTCACGAAGCGCCACCACACGCAGAAGTATCCCGGCGCACACGGTGAGGGCGATCACCGGCCACAGGACGGGCAGCTGGCTCTGGTCCAGGCGTAGCAACAGAGTGAGGAAGTACGGAAAGAAGGCTGCGAATCCCAGCGCTCCACCCCGTGGACCGAATCGTCGAACCCACACCGCGAGGCCTGACACCGCGACGAAAGCCACAACCGCCGCGAAACGGTACGGCTCGAGCAGCGCGGCAAGCGTCGCAAAAAACAGCGCGACGATGAGTTGAAGACACGCGGTCACAAGTCGCGCCCGGGGAGTGGGGTCCTTGGTCGAGACGTGGCCGAGGAAACTCACGTATCCGCCGATGCCGTACTCCTCGAGCACGCGTCGACCAATACTCGCGAGAACCTGGAGAATTCGCTACGGCTGTTGGCCGAACGGGGAATCAGCTCCACCCAGATGGTCGTCGTCACGAACAATTCCACGTGCGCGCAGCGCATCGCTGAGCCGAGAGTTGGGCATTCCGGGGGCGATCGTCGTCGGTTCACCCACCGCCTGGTATTACCTCCCGTCAGGCTTCCTCCGGGAGTTCGCCGCAACCGTGGTGCATTACCGCAGACAGAATCTGATCATCTGTGCCGCCATTTCCGGGTTGTGGTTGGCCGCGGCGGCGGTTGCACTGATCATCAGCGCGCGCGAGGAATTCGCCGACGACCAGCCGGTGCCACCCGCCGCGCTGGAATTCGTACACAGCTTCGACAGACTCGCGGCCCGAGGTGCGTTAACACCCGACGAAAGCGACTTTTCCGACGGTCGTGCCGTAGCCTCGCACATGTGACCCACAACACGGCGACGCTCTAGATGTCCGATTCTTCCCCGGACTCCTACCGGATCAGTCGGCGTCAGTTGTTGGGTGCGTCTGGTCTCGCCACGGTGGTTCTCGCGTTGTCGCGCACACCTGCGGCACGCGCCGCGCCGTCCCCGCCCGACGGCTATCTCGACATGCCGCCCATCGCAAGACAGGTACTCGGGGGGCTGCGCATATCGTCGCGCGACGCGCTCCGTGGCGTATCGGTCATGGTGATGCCGGGTGACGACCGATACTCGAAGCAGCAGGGCGTCACCGGCCGCGGCCCCGGCGCGATGTCTGACGGCGCCGCCGACGAGTTCGTCGGTCTGGTCGACCGTTTCCTGCCGCAAGGGGACGAGCTTCTCCGGCCACTGGCGGTGGCTCTCTCGGTGACGCTCACCGACCTGGCCGTCACACCGATGCGGCTTCCCGACGACCAGGTGGCCTCGGCGGTCGACCGCGCGCTCGGCGTCAGCGACAACGACCGCACCTTCCCGTTGTCCCTGATCGCCGGACTGGTCATGGATGTCGCAGCGCTACTCGTCGGCGCACCGCTTGCAGGTCCGTTTGCCTCACCCTTCGCCAACGCCGATTTTCACACGAAAGCCCGTGCCTTCCAGTTGGTCGAACAACCTGCTGCCGATCTACTCGCCGTCTTCGACAACGCGCTGCCGCAACCGCTTCGCGGGTCAGGTGCGGGCCTGTTGCGCTTCGTCGGGGGGATCCTGCTCGACGGTTCCGCGTTCACCGTGTGGAGCGAGCATCGGCTCTACGACTACACCTCGCGACGTCTGTCTCGGCGTCCCGTCAGTTGGAACATCACCGGATACCGGCCCGACGGACTGGTCGACGGCAACGACGATTTTATCGGCTATTACAAGGGATTCGAGGAGTTCTGAGTGCGTGACGTCATTGTGATCGGCGCTGGTGGGGGCGGCCCGGTGGTCGCTGCCGAACTCGCCGGACAGGGCCTCGACGTGTTGCTGCTCGAGGGTGGTCCGCGCCATGCGAACCCCGCCAAACAGTGGTCGCATCTCGAGTTCGACGCCAATGGCCCGACGGCTGGTTTCCTCCGCTTCGGACCGGGCGACCGGTCCACACCGTACTGGCATCGCGAGTGGGCACAGAACAGCTTCGTCTGGGAATTGGGTGGTGTGGGCGGCACCACTCAGCACTTCTTCGGTAACAGTCCACGGCCGTATCCCGATGTGTTCGCCGGCTACCGCGGTGCCGACGCCGCCTTGTACGACACCGCCCATCGCTTCCCCTTCACCTACCGCGAACTCGTTCCGTATCTCGAGTGGGTGGAAGCGACCTTGCCGGTCAAGCCTGCCCCGATGGGGACCAAGGAGGCGGTCTTCTTCCGAGGCTGCGAAGGCTTGGGGTTGCCGCTGCAACGATCACGGGACACGACTCGCGCAGCCTTTCGGCCGCAGCCGAACTGTATTTTGCACCCAACCGGAAATGCCGGCCGCACAACAGATTCCAACCTTCTCGTCTACCCGCAGGCGACTGGTTGCACATTCTGTGGCCACTGTTTTCAGGGCTGCTACCAACCAGCCCGCGCACCCCGGAACCTCTTCGCCCGCCGATCCACCGACAACAGTTACGTTCCGCTTGGCCTCGCCGCCGATGCGGTTCGCCGGGGCGGCAAGCCCATGGAGCTGCGTGCGGAGTCATTCGTCGAGCAGATTCACACAGAGGAGCGCCGCGGACGTGTCCGCGCCACCGGAGTGACATGGCGAGACAACGTCACTGGCGTGCGACATCGTGAAGACGCGGAGGTCGTGGTGATGGCCGGTGGTGCCACCGAGAGCCCGCGGCTGTGGTTCAACAGTGGATTGCCGAACCCGAACGGCTGGGTGGGTCGCGGACACACGGACCACTGGTTCGACTGGGTGGTGGGCCTTTTCGATGAGGACACCGGCAACACGCGGGGTGCCAATTCTTGTGCACGGGTCGAGTTCCCCGGATATGGATGCTTGGAGAACTCCGGCGTCACCCCGGCGATCCAGGCATTCACGATGACGTTGTCCAACAGCGGTATTCGCGGCCAGTACACCAACGGCCGTGGGATGCGGGGCGCGTGGGACGGCCCCACTGGACGACTGGCCGGCGACGAACTCCGCGACTTCATGGCCCACGGAATCGATCGGATGCTGAACGTCCTGTGTATCACCGACGACCACGTCGAGCCCGATTGTCGAATAGTGCCTTCACTTTTCCCGGCCGACTCCCACGGCGCTGTCGCGAAAGTCGACATCGACATTCGCAAACGGTCGGCTCCGACCCGGCGCAACCGCGAGTACATCACGACGAAGGCGGCGCAACTCCTACGGAAAGCCGGTGCACGAAAGGTGTATCGGCTGGACTGGGCTCCCCTGCTCCTCCACGTGCACTCGTCGATGCGCATGGGCGAGTCTGCCCGCAACTCCGTGACCCGCCCCAGCGGTGAGGCGCGATTCGTCGACCGGGTATTCATCGCGGACAACTCCGTTCTCGCCAACTCTCTCGGCGGACCCAACCCCACCCTGACCACCCAGGCGCTCGCCACTCGAACCGCGGAGAAGATCATGGCTACCTACTTCGGAGGCGACCCTTGGGTAGCCACTGGCGAACCGATCGCGACCACCGACGACCGGATCACGAAGCGGATGATCGAACTCGGGCTCTGACCCCTACTGCTCTGTCTCGATCAAGGCGGGCGTCTCGATCAAGGCGGGCGTCTCGATCAAGGCGGGCGTCTCGATCGAGGCGGGCGTCGCGGCCAGGTCGGCAAACACCTCGACGTTGTGCGCCAGCAGACCTGGGCCGCGCGCACGATTCATGACACCCTCCACCGTGTTTGAACTGCAGGAACACTCGAATCTGAACCTTGTCCGGCAAACACGACATGTCGCCCAAGCCGCACGTCTGATAGTCTCGCCGTGTCCATTCCGATATCAAAGCGTTACCAACCCCAGAGCGGACGTATAGCAGTGCCTCACCACCGATTGACCGACCGTGACTCGATCCCGAACGCGACGCGTGCGGTCTTTGACTCGCCACCTCGCGCCAGCCGTGGTCAGCACCGCGCAGCTTCCAACAATGCGCACACCCTCAAGCTGAAGACCGCGACCGTCGCCGCGATCACCGGAGTGATCGGCCTCGGTTCCGTTGGCGCAGCGCAGGCTGCCGCAAAGCCGGCTCCCAAGCCCGCAGCACCAACCGTGGCGTTGCCGGAGAACATCAAGCTGCCGGAGAACATCAAGCTTCCACCCCAGCTAGAGGAACTCACCCGCAACGCGTTGCCCCCGAATGCACAGGTCCCAGGCAAGAAGCGTGCCGTTGCACCCACCTCCGGCACCGTGACCTCCGGGTACGGCTCACGGTGGGGGTCGCATCACTACGGCGTCGACATTGCCAACCGCGTCGGCACGCCGATCCACGCCGTCACCGACGGCACCGTCCTCGAATCGGGGCCGGCGTCGGGCTTCGGGATGTGGGTTCGTGTTCGCCAGGACGACGGCACGACCGGCGTCTACGGACACGTGAACGAGAGCTTCGTCAAGGCGGGCCAGAAGGTCCACGTCGGCCAGACGATCGCCACCGTCGGCAACCGTGGACAGTCCACCGGACCCCACCTGCATTACGAGGTCTGGGACAAGAGCGGACAAAAGATCAACCCACAGGTGTGGCTGGCATCGCGCGGAGTAAACCCCTGACTTGCCGGAGCAGTATTCTCGACGATGTGCGCAGATCGGCGCACATCGTCGCAGCCCCCTGGAGATTGCCATGGGATTCGTCTTCTTCACACTGCTCGTCGTTGCCGGCGTGATTGGGCTCATCTACAAGCTCAAGCACGACAAGCCACAGGATCACGACGGGATGATCAGCTACGACGGAACGGGATCGAACCCTTCAAATTCGTGCAACGACTGATCACTTCGCGGGCGCACACTCTGCACCTGAGATGAGTCCCGAGGCACCTGAGATGAGCCGTTAGACGTGATCACTTTCCGACCGCGGCCGGGTCTTCGCTGCCCAACTCGGCGCCGGGTACTGTCGGAAGTCGTTGAGCGACAACAAGTCCGAGCAGCGCCAAGAAGGCGGCCAGCAGGATAGCCATCTTGATTGCCTCCAGCTGCGCGTCGACGTAGTCGTCGACAAGTGTCGACACCTCGCCGGCAGGGATACCGTGCTCCTGAGCGACCACCTCGAGCTGGTCTCGACCCAGGATTTCGACGCCGTTCGACGTCGCGTCGCTGATCTGACTCTTTGTCTGCGCCGAAATCGTCGAGTCTGCCTGAGCTGCCGTGTTGAAACCTGAACTCAGCGCGGCAACAAGTAGCGCACCGAGCAGCGCTACGCCCACCGATGTCCCGATGTTCTGGGCCGTGCCCTGCAATCCGCCCGCCTCACCACGATCACGATTGCCCACCGACGACATGATCACATTGCCGAGTTGTGCTGCTATGAAACCGAATCCGGCACCGAAGATAGCCATGCCGACGGCGAACACAACACTGTTGAGCTCGGGGTCGATGGTGGTCACCAGAAGTACACAACCGACGATCACGAGTACCAGACCGATTCTGACCATCCGCCGCGGCGACTGCGTCGCAGCCAGTTTCGGGCTCGCGAATGCCGCGATCAACATGGCCACCGACATGGGTGCGAGCTTCACTCCCGTCTCGAACGCGTTCATCTGCAGTGCGTACTGCAGGTAGATCGGAATGATGAAGAACATCCCGCCGATGATGGTCTGCTGCGCGAGCAGCATGATCAATCCGTTGCGCAGCTGCAGTTTTCGAAGCAACGCGGGGTGAAGGAGCGGCGTGCCGCCGCGTTCGATGACACGACGCTCCCAGGACACAAGACCGATGAGCACAAAGACGCCGAGCGCAATCATGAACGGCACCACCGAGAAACCGAACGGTGTCACTCTCACGTCGCCGATCGTCAGTGCGCCTCGCGGCCTGATGAAGCCCCAGGTGCCTGCCTGCAGCAGCGCGATCACGATGAGCCCGAGTCCCGCTACCGACAACGCGGTTCCGACCCAGTCCATCCCCCCGGGCTCAGCCTTCTCGTCGTCGGCGATGGCACGCACCGCAAGCACGACGAGGATGCACACGACGGTCTCCGCGGCGAACACCACCCGCCAGGTGAGTGCTTCGGTCACCCATCCGCCGATCAACGGACCGGCCGCCGCGCCGGCTGCGGCGATACCACCGAGTGCGCTGTAGGCCGTCGCGCGATCGCGACCCGAATAGTTCGACGCCGTCAACGAGATGATCGCAGGCATCACCATGACCGCGCCGGCTCCCTCGACAAAGGACCATCCGAACAACAGCATGCCGATGTTCTGGCTGAATGCTGTGATCAGCGAACCGATTCCGTACACGATGAGCCCGATGGCGAAAACCTTCCGCCTGCCGAACATATCGCCGAGGCGACCGCCGAAGAGCATGAACGATCCCATGACCAGGGTGTACAGCGTGATCGCGAGCTGGACCTGAGTCAACGTCGTGCCGAGGTCGGCGACGACCTGCGACACCGACACGTTCATGACCGTGGTGTCGAGCACCATGATGAACTGTGCAGCGCTGAGTATGAGGAGGACCCTCCACCGTCGCATGGCAGCACGATACGCGGAACACCCTGGCCGCACGCGGTTTCTGCCCGGCAGCGGAGGCAAACTCTACTGATCGGTCGACAGCCACGAACTCAGGCCGCGCCGAGTACCGACAGCGAGTACCCCTCGATGAGGGTGGCCAGACTGGACACCGTTAGATTTGGCCTCAGCACGGCTAACCATTGAGGAGACGCCCACCGGCGGCGGAACAGTCGCGAGCAACGTCACGTCAGCCGAGTTGAGCCCACACGAGGTAGCCACGATGAATCCCCACCGACTGACCGTGAACTGCTCGATGCTGTTCACTGACCTTCCGCTGCTGCGTCGACCGCAGGCTGCGCGAGATGCGGGCTTCGACGCCGTCGAATTCTGGTGGCCATTCGACGACGCCGTCCCTGCCGATCGAGAGGTCGACGAGTTCGTGACGGCAATCGACGACGCCGGGGTACGTCTCACCCACCTGAACCTCGCCGCGGGTGACCTCGCGGCGGGCGAGCGCGGGCTGCTGTCGCATCCGCCCAGGACAAGCGAGTTCGTCGACAGCGTCGACGTTGCGGTCGGCATCGGCGCACGACTGCGCACCGTGGGTTTCAATGCGCTCTACGGCAACCGCATGGCAGGACTCGATGTGGCCGAACAAGGCTCACTGGCAGTCGACAACCTTGCCGTCGCGGCTCGTGCCGCTGCGACGATCGGCGCACAGATCCTCCTCGAACCACTCAGCGCGATCCCGGACTATCCGCTCCGCCTCGCCGACGATGCGCTCGCAGTGTCCGACGCCGTTCGACGCGAGCACAGGATGGACAACGTCGCACTCCTCGCCGATCTGTATCACCTGTCGACGAATGGCGACGATCTCGACCACGTGCTCTCGCGCCACACCGGCCGGATCGGCCATGTGCAGATCGCCGACACCCCTGGCCGTGGCGAACCAGGCACGGGCACAATGGAGTTCGCGCGATATCTGGACACGCTCGACGAAGCCGGATACCAGGGATGGATCAGTCTCGAGTATCGACAGACACTGGCCGACCCGTTCGCGTGGCTCGGGTCTTTCACCAACGGCGCACACTGAGACACGGCATTCATATCACCGCACCACGGAGGAGCACCCTCATGGCAACCATCGCGTTCATCGGACTCGGCGTGATGGGCAGTCCAATGTCGATCAATACGGTTCGCGCCGGGCATCGCGTCGTCGGCTTCAACCGCACAGCGTCGAAGGCCGCGGCACTCATCGACGCCGGTGGAACCGCGGCACAGTCCATAGCGGAAGCGGTCGCCGATGCCGACATCGTTGCCACCGTGCTCCCCGACTCCCCCGATGTCGAGCACGCGCTGACTGGGCCCGATGGCGTTTTCACGCATGCCCTGCCGGGCACGGTCATCGTCGACTTCTCGACCATCAGACCCGACGTCGCGGTCCGGTTGTCCGACGAGGCCTCCGCCAGCGGCTACTCGTTCCCCGACGCACCGGTGTCGGGCGGCGAAGAAGGCGCGGTCAATGCGACTCTGTCGATCATGGCCGGCGGCTCGGAGGAGGCATTCGATGCCGCATCACCACTGTTTCATGCTGTCGGTTCGACCGTCGTACTCGTAGGGCCAAGCGGCAGTGGACAATTGGTCAAAGCGGCCAACCAACTGATCGTGGCCGCCAATATCGCCGCACTCGCCGAGGCACTCGTCTACCTTGAGGCCAACGGGGTACAGACCACCGCAGCGGTCGACGTCCTCGGCGGAGGACTCGCGGGGTCGACTGTGCTCGACCACAAGGCACACCGGATGATCGACAGAGACTTCACACCGGGAGCACGAATCGACCTGCACCACAAGGATCTCGGGATCGTCACCGCTTCCGCTCGTGAGGCAGGATTGGCTCTTCCGATCGGCTCCCTCGTCGCGACGCTCATGGCGTCGGCGCGGGCCAACGGCGACGGCAACCTCGATCACGCCGCGCTGTTTCGGACGGTCGAGCGACTGTCGGGCAGGCTCGACCAGCCGTAATGGTCTAGCCCGCGCTGCTGCCCCGCCCTGCTGTCCCCCGCCCGGCTGCAGAGTGCCGCGTTCGAGGCCGAGCTCGTTCTCCATCGCGCGCCGAACGAGACGTCCCCTGTCGGGAGCGCCCGCGTAGTGCACCAGTGCGTGCGAGTTGACGCCGTCGATCATTCCGAGGAATTGCCACGCGACGTCGGCCGCATCGTCGGTGACGAACTCACCCGCGTCGACACCCTCGATGATGAGTTCGGACACCAGTGACTGCCAACGACCCATCACCTCCCGAACTGCTGCGGCGAGAGGGTGATTCATCCTGCCGAGGCTGAAGGCGTCGGCCCAGACAATCGTGACGTCGTCGCGGCCAGGCTCGGTCAGCGTCGTAATCAAGTTCCTCAGCTTCGACGTCGCGTTCGGATCGTCGGCAATGAGTTCGGTGATCTCGTCGACCTCGGCGCTGGTGATTGCCTCGAATGTCGACGCGACGAGCTCGTCCATACTCGGCTCGTAATGCGCGACGAGCGCAGGCGCAACGCCTGCCTGTGCGCCGACAGACCTCAACGTCAGCCCCGGAAGCCCATCGACACGAGCGACCTGACACGCGGCGGAGCGGATTTCGTCGGCCCGTTCCTCAGGCGACTTGCGGGGTGCGCGCGTCCGACTCTTCGAGACCATCACTCAGCGATCATCGTGCCTGGCCATCATGGAGTCAACCGCTATTGATCGCAGGATCAATAATTTGCACGTCCCACTTGACGACCCGACTCGCACCCTTTACCGTTCTAGTTATTGATTGCTCGATCAATAACGAAAGGCTCTGATATGTCCTGGACAATGCCCGCCGAGACGGCCCCCCACGAGCGTGTGTGGATGGCGTTTCCACGGACCAACACCACCCTCGCCGAGAGCGCGGCCGACGCCGAGACCGCGTACGCCGCGTGGAGCGAGGTTGCCAACACGGTCGCGCAGTTCGAGAAGGTCATCATGGTCGTCGACCCGACCGAGACGACGCGTGCGCGCGCCCAGCTCTCGGAGGAGATCGAGATCGTCGAAGCACCGCTCGACGACTCGTGGATGCGCGACATCGGACCAACCTTCGTCATCGACGACGCCGGCCAACTCGGCGCTGTCACATGGACGTTCAACGGCTGGGGCGCACAAGAGTGGGCCGAGTGGACCAACGATCGTCAGATCGGGCGCGTGGTCGCGGGCCGGGCAGGTGTCCCCGTTTTCAGCTCGATGCTCGTCCAGGAGGGTGGCGCCATCCACGTCGACGGCGAGGGCACCGTACTCGTCACCGAGACCGTCCAACTCGACCCACACCGAAACCCCTACGCCACGCGCGAGACGATCGAAGCCGAGCTCGAGCGCACGATCGGCGCACGGAAGGTCATCTGGCTCCCCCGCGGTCTGACCCGCGACTACGAGCGGTTCGGCACACGCGGTCATGTCGACATGGTCGCGACGATCCCCTCCCCCGGAACGCTGCTGCTGCACCACCAGCCGAATCCCGACCATCCCGACCACGCAGTCACCAAGGGCTTGCGCGAGTTCTTCGAAGGCACCACCGACGCAGCCGGACGATCGTGGCACATCGTCGATCTGCCCGCTCCTGACACGATCCGGGACTCCGAGGGCTTCGTCGACTACAGCTACATCAATCACCTCGTAGTCAACGGTGGTGTCGTCGCTTGTGGTTACGGTGAACCGGAGGCCGACGCGCGCGCGGCCGAGATCCTGGCGTCGGTCTACCCCGGCCGGCGCGTGGTGACCATCGACGCGCGCGAAATCCTGGCACGCGGTGGTGGAATCCACTGCATCACCCAGCAACAACCGGCCGTCGGCGTTTTGTCATGACCTCCTCGGCGCAGACCCCACCACTGGTGGAGGCATCGATAGCCGAGCTGAGTGCCGCGCTGGAATCAGGCGCGGTCAGCAGCGTCGAACTCGTCTGCGGGTATCTGAATCGCATCGGTCGATACGATCGACATGGGTTGACGCTCAACGCGATTCCCGTCCTCAACCCGACGATGTTCGACGAAGCGCGTGCATCGGACGAACGCCGTGCCCGTGGTGAGGCGTACGGGCCGTTCGACGGCATCCCGTACACCGCGAAGGACAGTTACCGGGTGAAGGGCCTCACCGTGGCGTCGGGGTCGCCGGCGTTCGCACATCTCGTCGCGGGCTCAGACGCGTTCGCCGTCGAACGTCTGCGAACTGCCGGAGCCATTTGCCTCGGCCTCACCAACATGCCTCCGATGGCCAATGGCGGTATGCAGCGGGGCGTTTACGGGAGGGCCGAGAGTCCTTACAACAGTAGCTATCTCGCGGCCGCGTACCTGTCCGGCTCGTCGAACGGTTCCGGTGCGTCGACTGCTGCGAGCCTGGCGGCTTTCGGCCTCGGCGAGGAGACGTGGTCGAGTGGCCGCTCCCCCGCGTCGAACAACGCGCTCGTCGCGTACACGCCGTCGCGCGGTGTGATCTCGGTGCGTGGCAACTGGCCGTTGACGCCGACAATGGATGTCGTTGTGCCACATACACGTACGGTCGACGACATGCTCGCACTGCTCGATGTTCTCGTCGCCGATGACGCGGACACCCGAGGCGATTTCTGGCGCACGCAGCCGTGGGTGGAGTTGCCCGCGGCGTCGTCGGTGCGGCCAGAGTCGTATCTGGACCTCCGCGATGACAATGCCCTGCGGGGCAAGCGTTTCGGCATACCCCGAGTCATCTTGGGCGACGACCCCGACGCAGGCTGGCCGATCACACCACGACCCTCGGTCATCGAGCTGTGGAACCGCGCGCGGGAAGACCTGGAGGCAGCGGGCGCCGAAGTGGTCGACGTCGACTTCCCCGCCCTGACCAACTACGAACTCGACCGACCCGACGCCCGCGACGGCTATGCCCGCGGAATCCTGCCGGAGGGATTCTTCGACGCCGAGATGTGGGACCTCACCGTCTGGTCGTGGAACGACTTCTTGCAGGCCAACGGCGACCCCGCACTGAACCGCCTCGCCGACGTCGACGGGTCGTTGATCTTCCCGCTGCCCGACGGCGCGATTCCCGATGAGCTGCACGGGTATTACGCGCGGTACAACCTGGACATCAGCGAGTACCCAGAGCGCGCCGCACGCGGAATCCCAACGCTCGAGGAGATTCCGGATCTGGCCGAGGGCGTCCGCGGGCTCGAGGAACTGCGTCGTGTCGACTTGGAGGAGTGGCTCGACGAACTCGGCCTCGACGCGCTGGTGTTCCCTTCTGCGCTCGACGTCGGACCTGCAGACGCCGACATCAATGCGGCATCGCACGAACGTGCCATGGCAAACGGGGTATGGGTGTCGACCGGCAACACCATGATCCGTCACTACGGCATTCCGACTGTCAACGTCACGATGGGCGCGATGAGTGACATCGGAATGCCCGTGAACCTGACATTCGCCGGGCGCGCCTACGACGACAACGCACTTCTCGCCTACGGCTGGGCCTACGAGCACGCCTCTCGACGCCGCACCGCTCCGCCGTCGACGCCGGAGCTGCCACCGCTGAGACGCCCAGGCGTCGTGTCCGACGGCGACGTCCCCGCGCTCGAACTGACAGCGTCCGCTCGACGCGATGCGCAGGTGGCCGTCATCGAGGTCTCGGGCTCGTCCGACGCCGACCTGCTGCAGGTCTTCGTCGACGGAGATGCTGTTCCGGTCGACCGCGAGGGATCGAGCTTCACAGCCTCGATCGAGATTCCCGCGGCTGAGCTCACGCGACAACACTCCGCGTGGCGCATCCCGTACGGCGCACTCGTGACGGCGATCGCGACGTCATCGAACGGCGCTGCCAACGCCGAATATGTGACCGTGGACGGCATCTGACCACACTCCGTCTATCCGGACGCTATTCGAACCTGCCTCGAGCAACCACGTCTGCCCCGCCACCGGGGTGTGGTGGCGGGGTGTAGACGGGTTGCGGCACAACCGGATTCGACGACTCGCCCAGTTCGTCGGGCCAGCGTGTCGGCCGGGTCGGCACACCGGTCAGTTCACGCGGTGGTCAGGCGGCGTCGGCCAGCGGTGGGTCGGCGCCTCCTGGTGGGTCGATGCCGCCGAGCCACCAGGGGCTGGCTGGTGGGGCTGGACCTGTTGGCGCGTCTGGGTCTGTGGGCGAGTCGGGGTCGGGTGGATCAGCGAGGTTCCATTGGATGTCGACGCGCGGGCTAAGGCGCAGGGTATCGCTCAAGGGCAGTGCGCCCACCAGAGCGAGCTCGACCCGCCCGCGGGGCGGGTCCGGCATTGAGGGCGGAGGCACAATCGCGGTAACAGTTGTGTCTGTGGCGATTCCGCTACCGGCCGCGCGTGCTGCGGCGGCGGCCTCGTTGCTGATGTGCTCGGCGGCGAGGTAGTCGTGGAAATCGGCTCTGACGTCGGCGATGCGGTTGATGCGTTCGGGATTCTCGGGCATACCGGGCTTGGCGTTCAATCGCCACGCAACACGCCCGGTATCGGGTCCGTCGGTGATCATGCGGGTGGTGAACTGGCCAGGCTTTTTACCGACCCGCCGATTGTGCACATCACACGCCGGCACCAACTGGTCGATATCGGTCAACCCGCCGTCGGCCCAGTCCTTGGCGGCGTGATGCATCTGCACCCTGCTCGCGGGCTGATTACACCCCGGTGCCGAACACATTTTCCCGCCCGCCGAGGCAAACGACGCCAACCGCTGCCCCAACGACGCGATCCGCTTCGACCGACCCAAATACAACGGGATGCTGGTGTGGTCACCGAACACCGCCAAATACTGACTCGCACCGGCGGAAGCGGCCATCTCGATCACATCGTCGATCGGGAGGAGCGTTCCGGACGTGGTTTGCGCGATCCCTGCTTGTGCTTCCAACTCGTGCAGGCTGGTGGTGACGATCACCTGGATCGGTAATCCCCGATGGGTGTTGCCGAGCATGCCGGATTCCAACACTTGCCCGAGTAGGGCGGAGAAGGCGTCGTGGTTGCGTTGGGCGGGTGAGCGTTGATCCCGCAGCGCTGCCGCCGCGACCTGTTCAGCATTGGCGGTGGTGATCGGCCCGACGGGCGAATCGGGGTCGTCGGGGTTGTTCATGCCGGGTTTGGCCCACGAGTCCAACACGGTATCGAGCCGTGCGCGGGCGATCGGATCCAAATCGGCGGTCAACCGCGACATCAACTGTGCGTTTTGCCGGTTCACCCACAAGCGTCGTCGTCGTTTGCGGTCTTTCGGGTTGGTGAGTGTTCCATCCGGGTCGAGATGGGCGAGTAGCCGTGAACCGAGGTTGGTGATTTCGGCGGGCGTGAACTCGGTCGCGTAGCCGGCCATCTGTGCTTCGGCGGCAGCTTTCGTCTCCGCCGAAATGTCGGCGGGGATCGCCTCCAACACTTCGAGTACCGCGCGGACGTGTGCGCCGGCGACGCGCCCTTCCACGACGTAGCCGGCCAACGTGGGACACGCGGGTAATAGGCGGTCACCGCAGATGGTGGTGAATGAGCCGGTCGCCGCGATCACCCGGTACCGGGCTGCCGGATCACCGATATGCAGGCGCTGGCCCATGAAGTTGCGAATGTCGCGGAAACCCAACGAGTGGGGCAGGTCGCGGTCGGACGCTTCCACGATCAAGCGGTCGGTGACCGCGCCGGCCGTCCGCAGTGCTAGCCGTTCGGCCTCGACGGTGGCTTCGACGAGCACGTCGTCGGACACCAACGACACATCCACCGTCGCCAACTCATCCAACACCGCAGCCAGGCGTGACAGTTTCTCGGCGACCACCGCATCCGCAGACCCCACCGCCGCCGTGGCCAAAGCCGAAGGCGCACGGCCGTTTCCGCCGTCGCTGCTGTTGCGTTTGCTGTTCACGTGCCGCCACCCCCGCCCCAACGTCGTGTCGAATATGTGTTCTACACTACCCGACAATGCGGGCACCGTCGAGGAAAAATCGAAGAAACTTTCGAGCCATCGAAACCGATGACGCCAGGCTGATCGACCAGTTGTCGGCGATTCGGACTCACGCAGAATCCGCGGTACCGATTCAGGGGCTCAACTTCAGGCGCTCAACAAATCGCGCGTTACCTGCAGCTGGCCCAGGTGCTGGGCAAGCTCGTGTACGACATGCAGCACAACCCACTGCGGCGTGACGGTGTCGAGGTCGACACTCGCGCGTGTTCCGCGTGCATCGCGGCCCGCAATTCCGTTGCGCAACATACGCGTCGCCCACACGTCCATGTCGGCGCGGACCTGCGCGATGCGCACGACGAGATCGTCGCGCGTTCCGGTGGCCTCGAACTCCCCCGACCGATCACGGGGCAGGTCCAATCCGCAGCCGAATGTTCCCAGCCACCAGCGGGTCATCTCGATGCAGTGGTGGACAATCGCGTACGGCGCGTTGGAGCCTGCGACCGGCAGTCTGCTGTTGAGGTCGGCGTCGGCCACGCCGTCGAGCGTGGCGAGAATGCCGTCCCAGCATCGATCAGCGGTGTCACGAGCGGCCTCAAACCAGAGATCCATCGCTACAGCGTGTCACGTTCGAATCATCGTGACCTTGCAGGAACCGCCATCTCGGCGCAGTAACGAACTTCGACCCTCGTCGACGAATCCTCGTCAAGAGCGTCACATGTCGACATAGTGGAGTGTGGAGTCCCCAACCGAGTGACTCCCAACGAGGAAAGGGTTTACCCATGGCACTCGACGACGACGACATCACCACCTCCAGCCCAGGGGGCGAAGGTCCTGCCGATGGCGGCTCGAATCCCGGCGGACACGACGGCGGCGCAGACGGCACCGCCTCACCCGGCGAAGGACCAGCCGACGGCGGCTCCAACCCCGGCGGACACGACGGCGGCGCAGACGGCACCGCCTCACCCGGCGAAGGACCAGCCGACGGCGGCTCCAACCCCGATGGGCACGACGGCGGCGCAGACGGCACCGCCTGAGTGACGACAATGCTGAGCCGCTGCATCGCCATCGACCCCGACACGTTCGCGCGTGATCACTGGGGTCGGCGTCCTCTGCTCAGCAGATCGGACGCGCTCCCCCGCGACTTCGACGACCTTCTCTCGCCGCGCAGCGTCGACGAGTTGATCGCCGAGCGCGGGGTGCGTGCACCGTTCATCCGGATGGCCAAGGAAGGCGGCCTGGTAGGCAAAGAGAACTACCTCGGGCCGGCCGGTTTCGGTGCGGAGATGCCCGATCAGGTCGATTCGGCAAAAGTGCTGGCGCAGTTCGCCTCTGGTGCGACGATCGTTCTACAGGGGTTGCACCGACTGTGGCCGCCCATCATCGACTTTGTGCGCGGGATGGTCGACGACCTCGGACACCCGGTACAGGCCAACGCCTACATCACCCCACCCGCAAACCGCGGTTTCGATCCCCACTACGACGTGCACGACGTCTTCGTACTGCAGATCTCCGGCAGCAAGCATTGGCGGGTTCACTCCCCGGTTCACACCGATCCCCTCGCCGACCAACCCTGGACCGACCACCGCGATGCCATCGAGGCGCGCAGTCATGAGGAGCCGGTGATCGACACCGTCCTCGAACCCGGCGACGCCCTGTACCTTCCGCGCGGATGGCTCCATTCGGCAGAAGCTCTCGGCCACACGTCGATTCATCTCACGGTCGGGGTATCGGCTGTCACTGCCTTCGATCTGGTCCGGGCGGTCGTCGACCAACTCGGGACAGTCGAATCGCTACGCGCCGCGCTGCCGATGGGTACCGACTTCACCGATCCCGACGAGTCAGCGGCGCTGGCAGCCAAGACAATTGATGCCGTCATCGACGTATTGCAGGCCAACACAACAGATCTGGCCGAAAGCACCGCTGCACGGTTGTCGACGATCCACGCCGAGCGAACCCGACCCGCGGCAGTTCGACCGCTCGCCACACTCGACGCAGTCAACTCACTCTCCGAACACACGACGGTGAGTCGACGCCACGGCCTCGTCGTCGAAGTCCGTCGTGCGTTGCAACGTACCGAAATTCGCCTTCCCGATCGGACCATCAGCTTCCCCGACTACTGCACAGAGGCACTCGAGGCCGCAGTATCCGGAGCCACCGTCACCGCGGGTGAACTACCGGGACTCGACGCCGCCGACAGCCTCGTGCTGATTCGCAGACTGCTTCGTGAGGGCGTCGTCGTTCTCGAGAGTGGATCGGTTCCAACCGGATGACCCGTCGTCCTCCGTGTAGCGTGCAATCCGCGGAGCGCGGTGATCCGATCTACGGCACAGCCTCGGCGGGAACGTTGTGGGTCCTGCTCGAACTCGGTGGTGCGTGGGGACATTCGGCGTTCCTGCAATCGCCGTCCATCATCGACCCCGACCTCGGTCTGAGCATCGTGCGTCGGGTCGAGAAGCAGCGCATGCGGATTGTCGCGATTCGACGACCGGGACGCCGACCGCAAGCACCACGGTGGCGTTGGTTCATCGTGGACTCCACGCCGGGAGCAGAAAGCGTGCACGCTGGCGAAGTCGACGGTCCCGCAGGCTATCTCGACCTCGCGCTCGACGGGTCCGACGGTGCTCCATCGACCGAACCTCTCGTCGCAGTGTGCGCGCACGGTAAGCATGACCAGTGCTGTGCAGTTCGGGGTCGGGCCGCGACAGCATCGATCGCGTCGGCGTATCCGGAGTGGACGTGGGAGTGTTCACACCTCGGTGGTGACCGCTTCGCCGCGACAGGGCTGATCCTTCCGCATGGTCTCTGTTACGGACGACTCGACACCGCCGTCGACCCAGCGTCCATCGTCGAGCTGTACACCCAAGGGCGCCTTGTGGATTCACTGCTGCGTGGACGTACGTCACTCCCCCACGCCGTGCAGGCCGCACAGCACTTCGCCCGTGTCGAGACCGGAGATGACCGCATCGACTCGTTCGCGCCGATCGACGTCACACACGTCGATGGGCGGATCCGCGTCCGTCTGACGGGCCACGTCGGCCCCGTCGACGTGGTGCTCGGTGAGGAGTTCTCCGAGCCGCTGTTTTCGATGTGTCAAGCGAATGTCGCTGGACGCGTACGGCAGTTCACGCTGGACTCCATCGCCTTCGGACAGGTCGCCGCGACCTGACCGTGACCCTGTATCGATCGGTGGTCGGCGACGTATCGAGCACGCGTCACCCACGTCGACGAGCGCCGTCGGCGTCGGTGAGCGCGCATGCTCGACTCATGGGAATCAACAAGAACGACACCGTCGAATGGAATACGTCCCAGGGACCGACGCATGGGCACGCGAAGGAAAAGCGCACATCGCCATTCACCTTCGACGGTCAGAAGTTCAATGCAAGCGACGACGACCCGTACTGGATTGTCGAATCGTCGAAGACCGGATCGCAGGCCGCACACAAGGAGTCGTCGCTCACCAAGAAGTGAGTGATTCGTACCCACATTCTCGACAGGTCACATATTTTCGAAGGCCCGACCGAGTTCGGCACCGACGTCGATGATGCGAGCAGCTTTGACCTCGGGCTTGTCGATCTCTTCCGCCACGTGCTGGGCGACAAAGCGCTTGATTTCGGTGTCGACCTGACCGACGGCACGAATGAATTCGCCACGCAGGTTGTGTGACGCGACGCCCACGATCACGTCTTTCGGCCGCGGCGGAGTGACGTCGATCCGCAACTCCAGCGGCTCGGCGGCACGAACGGTCAACGGAAGTGTGATCAGCCCGTCGACGTCGTACTTGATGCGATCGACTCGCAGATCCACGACGAGACCGATGGTCAGCATGATCTCAACGGTGAACGTGATCAGTTCGCCGACATTGCGCGCGATACGCGGCTCGCCGATCTCGACGTGCGCGGTCACGCGAGCGAGCCCACCGGGGCCGGACGGGATGGGCCCGACGTCGAAAGATCCACCCGTAATGGAGGAGAACGCCGACCCCACCCGCTCTTCGGTCACGGCGACCTCGAAGAACCGGCGGCCGAACTCTTCGTACGTCAGCTGCGTCATCCCCTTCATCGTGCCATTTCATCGATCGTCATAGAACACGTTCGCCTCGATCCGGCGCGGCGAGTCGTACCCTCGGGACATGTCTTTTCAGGGCTTCCCCGAGGCCGCCCTCGATTTCTACGACGACCTCGAGGTCGACAACAGCAAGGCTTTCTGGGAACAACACAAGCAGACATATCAGAGCGCTGTGGCCGCACCGATGCGTGAGCTGACCGACGCACTTGCCGACGAGTTCGGTGAAGCGAAGCTGTTCCGCCCCTACCGCGACGTCCGGTTCTCGAAAGACAAGTCGCCCTACAAGACCCACCAGGGTGCCTACGTTGCCGTGGCACCGGCGACCGGCTACTACGTGCAGATCGGTGCACCGGGCGTCATGGTGGGTGCCGGCTTCTACGACGCTTCCGCCGAGCGATTGTCCGCGATGCGCACAGCCATCGACGATGATCGACGTGGCCGCGAACTCGAACAGATCGTCGCCGACCTCACCGCGACCGGCTGGGAGGTGGGCGGAGGTCGTCTCAAAACCGCACCACGAGGCTGGGACCCGGGACACCCGCGCATCGAACTGCTGCGACACAAGACGTTCACCGTGTCACACCCCTACGGGTTCGACGCGGTGATCCATACGCCGGAGTTGGTCGACCGCGTGCGGGACGACTGGCGAACGACGGCGTCGTTGATCGACTGGCTCACCCGACACGCTCTTGCGTGACCGCTGGTTGACGCTTACCGCGGAGAAGCGACGCCGTGGCAGCGCAGATCGACAACACGATGGACACACAGAACACGACGACCAGTCCGTCGTGGAACGGCCCGGAGAGCAGTTCCGGGAAGAAGGTATGGCCGGTGAGGGTCGCACGTTGTCCGTCGGTGACCTGGGTGAGCACACCGGTCCCTGCGAGAAGGTGCTCGATCGGGTTGACGCCGAGCAGCGCCGAGAACAGCGACGCGACGGGTGGAAGCTCCGCGACGTCCGTCGCCACTCCCGCCGGAACTCCCTGCCCCTGCAACCCCGTGGACAACGCATCCGGCAGCGTCGCCGAGAGTCCGACGATCATCAGCGAGAAGGACACACCGATCGACAGCGCGGTACCCGTGTTCTGGAATGTCGCGCGCATCCCGGACGCCACGCCACGGTAGCGAGCCGGAACGCTGCTCATGATCGACGACGTGTTGGGCGCGGTGAACATGCCTGTACCTATCCCGTTCAGAGCGATCAACAGCGCAAACGCCCAGTAAGGGAACATGATCGGCAAGAACAACAAGCCGACGAAGCTCGCCCCGAACAACACCATGCCGACCGTCGCGAAGCCGCGGGCACCGAACCGGTCGCTCATCGCACCGGTCAACGGACCCGAGATGAAGAAGCCGATTGTCAAGGGCAGCATGAAGATTCCCGCCCACAGAGGTGTGTCGGCGTAGTCGTATCCGTGGACCGGCAACCAGATCCCCTGGAGCCAGATGATCAACACGAACTGCAGGCCGCCCTGCGCCAACGAGGCACACAGTGCCGCACCGTTTCCGGCGACGAACGGTCGGATTCGAAACAGTGAGAGTTCGATCATCGGTTCGGCGACACGACGTTCGACGATCACGAATCCGACGAGCAGCAGCACTCCTGCGACGAGCAGACCCACCACGACCGGGTTGGTCCATCCCATCGTGTGACCGCCGTAGGGCTGTAGGCCTATCGTGATGGCGATCAGCAACGACGACAGTCCGATCGCGAAGCTCCCGTTGCCCAGCCAGTCGATCCTTCCGGGATGGCGTTCGCCGCTGTCACGAAGTTTGCGGTAGGCCCACACGGTGAAGAACAGGCCGACGGGCACGTTGACCCAGAAGACCGCCCGCCAATCCCACGCTGCAAGCAGACCTCCGAGAACCAGCCCGGTGAGCTGCCCCGCCAGTGCAGCAACCTGATTGAGCCCCAGCGCGAACCCGCGTCTGTCGGGAGGGAACGCGTCGGTCAGGATGGCCGCTGAGTTTCCGGTCAGCATCGAGCCGCCGAGGGCCTGCAACACCCGCCACCCGATCAGCCAGATCGCTGCGTTCGCTGCGTGAAAGGGGTCGAACGACAACAGGATCGACGCGACGGTGAACACCGCGAATCCCATGTTGTAGATGCGGACGCGGCCGAACATATCGCCCAGCCGACCCAGCGTGGTCACGGCGACAGCCTGGACGAGCCGGTAGCCCATGATCATCCACAGCAGGAACCCGATGTTGGCAGGTGCGAGCGGGTCGAGGCCGATGCCCCTGAAGATCGCGGGTAGGGAGATGATGACGATCGAGCCGTCGAGAGCCGACATGAACACGGCCGCAGTCGTATTCGAGAGCGCCACCCATCGGTATCGCGAGTCGGGTTCTTGCTCTACCGGCGTTAGGGTCGTCGACGCCGCGCTCACAGCGCGTCCGCGAGCCGGTCGAGTAGCGGCATGACGTCTCGGAGTTGCGCGATCTCGTCGTCGTCGAGCACCTGGCCCATCGCCTCCGCGATCGCTCGCGTCCGTTGACCGCGACGACCACGCAGCGCCTCGGCCCCAGCATCGGTCAATGCCAGCACGATTCGTCGTCCATCTTCGGGATCTGTTGCGCGACTGACAAACCCACGCCCCTGCAGCCCAGACACAGTGACACCCATCGACTGTGGGCTGACGTTCTCGCGGCGCGCCAGTTGCGCCGCCGTCGCCGGACCTTCCCGCTCGAGACGCGCGAGCACAGCCGTTTCGGGAGCGCTCGGATCGTCGGTCGCACGATGCTGCCGCAGTCTGCGCAACAGCGATCCGAGGATGATCCGGAACTCGGCCGCCACCTCGACTGTGGCATCGTCGAGGGTCGCCGACTGCGTGGTGGCATCGCGTTCAGGCATAATCATCAATCTATATTGATCAATTCAGGTTGATCAATTGCCACAAATGCGACCAGGCGGGTGCTCGTGCGCTGACCAGCGCCTATGTGCACGGCTTGTATGCACCGGTTCTCCCGGACGCACTGCAGGGGCCAAGCTGCGCTACTCGACCGTCCCGTCGACGTAGACCCAGGAGCCGTCGAATCGGCTGAATGTCGAGAGTTCGTGCATCTGCCCTCGACGTCCATCGGCCCGATAGAACGCCGTGAATTCGACCGTGCCTGTCGTATCGAAAGGACCGCCGCCGTTCACCGATTCGATGTCGAGACGCAGCCACCGCATGCCGTCATCGAGTTCCAGGTCGCCCGGTCGGGTGTCGGGATGCCAGCTGCGCAGCAGGTGATTTCGGTCGCCGACGGCGAACGCGGTGAATCGGGATCGCATCAACGCTTCGGCAGTCGGGGCACGACGCTCTCCGCGCAGGATCGGCCCGCAGCACTCGGCGAAGGTCAGACCGGTTCCGCACGGGCAGCGCGCATCGTCGTCGATCATCGTGCTCATGGCGGCCCAGCATATGCGGCCACGACCAATGGTCCCAGCCGACTGCCAGCGTCCGCCCATCACGGTGGCAGCGTCGGCGACTGTGATGGTGACATGACAACGATCACTCACCAACCATCAGTCATCCGCACCGCGCACGCCGACACCGTCGTGCTGATCATGGACGGCAGCGTTCGAGCTCACTCGCTCGCCCGACAGATTCTCGATCGGGGGAAGAACCTCGCCATCGCAGGGACCCGTGGTCACGATCTCGTCCCCTACGTCGATGCGGCCGTGCGCGATCGGGTCGTGACGGTCATCGCCGATCCCGCAGATCCGACGCAGATCGACGCGGTCATCGAGCGCGCGAGCGACACCCTCGGACCCGTGATCATGGTTGTCGATCCCGGCGGATTGCTCGCCGATGTTCGCGCCGCCGACCGTCACGCCGCCTGACACGCGCCGCGCCGGGCGACAGTGGTCAGGGGTAAGAAGCCGGTCTGGGGTAAGAAGCAGTCTGCGGTAGAGCTACGTCAAGAACCGCCCGGTCGGCGTCAAATTCGCGTCAGAGACGCTCGCGCACCCATCCACCAGCGATACAACGTCCTTCGTGGCATTACCCGGAACACTTACGCGAGCATGGGCGCGCGACGAGACATCATTGTCGAACTCCTCGGCTGACCAGCCAAAAGCTTCACCTCAACGCGACAAGCGTCGCCTGACCGCGACGACGGGGCTGGCAGCTCTCTCGTTGGATGCGATGGCGTCGGTCGCCTACGGGCCCGAGGCAATCGTCCTCGCACTCGCCGCGGCAGGTGGCAACGCGTTGGGACTCACGCTTCCCGTCAGCGCCGCGATCGTCGTACTCCTGGCGGTGTTGGTGCTCTCCTATCGACAACTGATCGCCGCGTTCCCCGACGGTGGCGGCGCCTACGCTGTCGCGAAAGCCCATCTCGGGCGCCGCGCATCATTGGTCGCCGCGGCGTCGCTCGTGATCGACTATGTCCTCAACGTTGCCGTATCGGTGACTGCCGGAACCGCCGCACTCACGTCCGCATTTCCCTCCGCTGGGCGCTACACCGTCTGGATCGCGCTCGCGGTGCTCGCACTGATCACAGCCGTCAATCTGCGCGGAATCGTCAGCAGCGCCAGGGCTTTCATCACCCCGACCGTTGTGTTCGTGGTGAGCATCGCGTCGGTGATTGTCGTCGGCCTCGTCAGCGGCGGCAACCACAGTGCCCGCAGGTCGACTCACAGACCGTCGGCACGATCGGAATCCTGTTGGTACTCAAGGCATTCTCCAACGGCTGTGCGGCTTTGACCGGAGTCGAAGCCATCGCCAATGCGACGCCGCAGTTCAGAGAGAATCGGATCCGTCGCGCGCAGCGTGCGGAGGTGGCGCTCGGTGTACTCCTCGGTGCGATGATGCTCGGCATTGCCGCCCTCGTGGAGCGTCTGCACATCCACCCGCAGGCAGGCGTCACCGTGCTGTCACAACTGACAGAGAGCGTATTCGGCCGCGGCGCAATGTATTACGTGGTGCAGATAGCCACAATCGTGCTGCTCGCTCTGGCTGCGAACACGTCATTCGGCGGGTTGCCGCAACTGATGAAAGTTGTTGCGAGCGACGATCACCTACCGCATCGGCTCACCCGCAGGACTCGCAACGGCGTGTACCGCAACGGGGTGCTGATCCTCGCGGGGGCATCCGCGCTACTGATCGTCGTCTCGGGTGGAGACGTCAATGCCCTCGTCCCGTTGTTCGCCATCTGCGTGTTCATCGGCTTCACGCTCGCGCAGGTCGGGCTGGTGCGTCACTGGTCGGTGACGCGTTCACACGGTTGGCGACGACGCGCGGCTCTCAACGGCTTCGGCGCCGTGCTCACAGCCGTGGCGGCCGTGGTCCTCACCGTGATGAAAGCCGGCGAGGGTTCACTCTGGGTCATCCTCGTCCTGGCACTGCTCGTGGCAGCGATGGAGTTGCTGGCCAGAAGTTATCGACGCACACGGGAACTCGACATTCGCACAGCCGCCGACACGTCACACTCCGGCGAACACCGTCGACACTCCTTCGCCGGCCAGGGCCTCGCCGTCGTACCCGTCTCGTCACCGCTGTGCTGTGCCACCAACGACGCGCTGCACGCTGCACGCGCATTCGGTCGCGAGGTCATGGCGCTGCACGTCGTCATCGACGGTGACGCAAGAGAAGGGGCTACCGACGGGGAATCGACTCGCGGGCACGATGACTTCGCCGCGGAGTGGCGGCGGTTTCACCCCCTCGACCACCTGGTCGAACTGCGTGCGCCGGACGAGGACTCTGTCGTCGACATCCTGGCCGACCATATCGCCGACCTCGCGCGTAACGACGATGTGCTCGTCATCATCCCCGACACCGCTTCGGACGCGCGCGCACGATTGTTGTCCTCGGGACGCGCCGACGACCTCGAGCGCACCCTGAAGCGCACTACACCCGCGTTGGTCACGAGGACCCGCACGAGCGTCGACGCGCGCCATGCGATGTCGTCGTGAATGTGCACAGGTCGCAGCAGGGGTGAGTAGCGGGGTAAGGCGTGAGGCGCCCCTTCTTCGGTGGACTAATCTGATCGAATGCCATCGTTGTCGACGACCCGCCGTATCACCGCGGGAATCCTCATCGCACTGGCCGGCATCTGCTACTCCTCGTGGGTGCTCGAGTTCTTCTGGTCGAGTCCGCTCGACCCGCTGAACAGCTTCCTCAGCGAACTCGACGCCGCTCACCGTCCCCATCGGGCGGTGTACGAGACGGGCGACATCCTCACCGCGATCTTCGCGGTGTCCTCGGCGCTGATCCTCTTCCTTCCGCGTCCGATCGTGAGTGGGGTGTACGCGCGGATCGCTGTGATCTCGTTCGGCGTGTTCGGCGCAGCGACATTGGCCGACGCGCTCGCGCCCATCGATTGCATACCCGGCGTCGACAAGGACTGCCCGTACGAACCGAGCGGGCTTCTCCCCCAGCTGCATCACATACACGCGTTGACCAGCACGATCGCCGTGTTCGCCATCTTCATCACGATGATCGCGGGCGTGGTGGCGGCTTACCGGCAGCGCCCGCGGATCTGGCCACTACTCCGGACGGCCGGGCTCGGCGTGCTCGTCGTCGTCGCGGTGACCACCGCGTGGATGTTGATCGCCGACAACCTGCACGGCGACTACTACCTCGGTCTGGCGCAGCGAATCCAGGTCGGAGGTATGTCGGTGTGGCTGATTCTGTGGGGCTTCGCGGTGTGTGCGCAGCGCACTCGCAGTCAGGCCAGCGCCGCAACCAGCACGCCGGCTCAGGTGAGTTCGACCTCGTAGACGACGAAGTCGTTCGACGCGATCGTGTCGTACAGCGAACGGGCCGTCGCATTGTCACGTGCAGTCTGCCAGTAGACCTTCGGTAGCCCCTGGTTGCGAGTCCACTCGAGCACGTGATCGATGAGCGCACGCCCAGCGCCGCTCCGACGGACGTCGGGCGCCACGAACAGGTCTTCGAGGTACGTGTAGGGCGCGTCGCTCCACGTTGACGCGTGCGTCAGCCAGTGCACGATGCCGATCGCCCGTCCGGTCTCGTCGCGCGCGATAGCACCGAACATCGGGTAGTCGGGGTCGAGGATTCGGGCGAACGTCAGGTCCGACTGTTCCTCGCTCAGTTCGTGCTCGTAGAACGTCAGGTACCCCGCCCACAGCGGAGCCCAGTCCCGTCGATCTGCCTGGGTCAGCGGCGCGATTGTCGTGGTCATCAGTCGTCTCACTCTCGGGTGTTCATCGGTGTCGCACATTCGGCGGGCCAGGCACGGGCCTGAAGCATCTGCAGTGGGAGGCGCATCGTTCTCACGTGGCGCCAGGCGTCATGACGTGGGGCGGAAAACCACTCCACGCTCCAGCGCCGAACCCGAAACCGGTTGCGCGAAGGTGTCTCCCAGGTGCACGACATAGCCGCTCTTGTCGGCGTCGACACCCTTGGCAGAGAACCTCAGGACGCACTGCTGCTGCTCTGTGCTGTGGCGCTCAAGCGGTGCTGTCGCGAGTTTTCCGCCCGTTTCGCTGTAGATGGTGACAACCGTTTTGTCGGAAATGGTGCCGCCATTGGCGGTGGTCTCCCATGACGCGCAGCTGACCGGGACACCTCCGATTGCAGTGAACTGGGGTGTGTAGTTGACCCCGAGCACAATCGCGGACACGGCGAGGCCAGCGAACACGACCATCGCGATCGACGTCCCGACGATGACCGGTACGCGAGTCTTGTGCTGCCACTCGCGTCGCGGCAGCGCGGCACCCGAGTCGAGCCAGAATTCGGTTGTCCCCTGCTGCGCGTCAGTCGGGTACTGCGGCTGCTGGAACGTCTGCGGATACTCCTGCTTGTGGGAGTATTGCTGCGCCTCTGGATGTTCCTGCGACTGGGGATATTCCTGCGACTGGGGATATTCCTGCGACTGGGGATATTCCTGCCCGTGTGGGTGTTGCGGTGCCTGTGGGTGTTGGCCCGACCATGATCCCGGCTGCACTACGTGTCACTCCTTCGGAGGGAAGTATTTGATCAGGGCTTCTTGCACGACGGAGGTCGCAAGGGTTCCGTCCCGCTTCCAGAATCGGCCCGAGCCCATCCCGCGCGAGCCGGTGGCGACCGGCGATCGCGTGGCGTACAGCATCCACTCGTCGAACCGGAAGTCACGATGGAACCACATCGAGTGGTTGACAGTTGCCGCAAACAGTCGGTCGATGCCCCAGGAAAGCCCGTGCGTCGTGATGATCGAGTCGAGCACCGTGGTGTCCGATGCGTAGCACATCGCCGCGACGTGGAGTAGCGGATCGTCGGGCATGACGCCGTCGGTCTTCATCCATACTCTGTTGTCGCGCAACGTCTCTCCGGCTTCGCGCATCTTCCATGACGGATCGTTGGCGAAGCGGATGTCGATGGGATGCAGTGCGTTGACGAAGGTGGCAATGCGGTCTTCGAAGCCCTTGAAGTGCTCGCCAAGCGGCGGCAACTCTTCCGGGTAGGGCACCTGGGGAATCTCGACGGCGTGCTCGAGGCCCGCGGCGTTGTCCTGGAATGCGACGAGCATGGTGAAGATGACCTCGTCGTCTTGCATCGCGGTCACCTGCCGGTTGGCGAATGACTTGCCGTCGCGGAAGCGGTCGACGTGGTATTCCATGGGCTTCTTGACGTCGCCGCCGCGGATGAAGTGTGCGTGCAATGCGTGGACGGGAGGGTTCCCGCGCGTGAGGGTGCGTCCCGCCGCGACGACGCCCTGCCCGAGCATCTGCCCGCCGAAGGTGCGCGCGGTCTTCTGCTCGGGGTGCTGCCCGATGAACAGGTCGTCCTCACGTCGTTCGACGTCGAGCAGGTCGAGGAGTGTGCCGAGATCCTCGGACACGTCGGTTGTCATGCAGATCACCCTATGCGGTCAGCCGCAGAGGAGGTGCGGCCGGTGCACGAGCGAGGAGCGAAGCGACGATGGCGGCAGCGTCGAAGAGCGAGGAGCGAAGCGACGATGCGATCTGGCGTCGGCTCGTGGATGCGCCACCCCGTTCTGCACGACGAAGAGCGAGGAGCGCAGCGACGATGCGGGCAGCGTCGGCTCGTGGCTGCGCCGCCCCGTTCTGCACGACGAAGAGCGAGGAGCGAAGCGACGATGCGATGAGGAGGAAGAACGGGGCAAGAGGCGCAGCCACGAGCCGCGCAGATAACTCAGTGGTCCTGCTCGCCGATGCGGTGCACGTGAATCATGTTCGTCGAGCCGACGGTGCCGGGGGGCGCGCCGGCGACGATGACGACCACGTCGCCGTCGCGCAGCCTGCCGATGCGCAGGAGTTGCAGGTCGACCTGGTCGATCATGTTGTCGGTGGTGTCGACGCGGTCGACGATGAACGTCTCGGTGCCCCAGCTCAGGGCGAGTTGGCTGCGCACGGCCTGGGTGGGCGTGAACGCCAGGAGCGGGAGCCGTGAGTGCAGGCGCGCGAGTCGTCGAACCGTGTCACCGGACTGGGTGAACGCGACGAGGGCTTTGACTTCGAGGCGTTCGCCGATGTCGCGTGCGGCGTAGGAGATGATGCCGCGCTTGGTGCGTGGGACGTGCGACAGCGGCGGGACGTCGCGGGAGCTTCCCTCGACGGCCTTGCAGATCCGGTTCATGGTGCGAACCGCCTCGATGGGCCATTTGCCGACCGATGTCTCGCCGGAGAGCATCACGGCGTCGGCGCCGTCGAGCACGGCGTTGGCGACGTCGGATGCCTCGGCGCGTGTGGGGCGCGAGTTCTCGATCATGGAGTCGAGCATCTGCGTTGCCACGATCACCGGCTTGGCGTTCTCGCGGGCCATCTGGATGGCACGCTTCTGCACGAGCGGCACTTCTTCGAGCGGAAGTTCGACGCCGAGGTCGCCGCGGGCGACCATGATCGCGTCGAAGGCGAGGACGATGGCCTCGAGGTTGTCGATGGCCTCGGGCTTCTCGAGCTTGGCGATGACGGGTACGCGGCGGCCGACACGGTCCATGACCTCGTGGACGAGTTCGATGTCGGCGGGGCTGCGCACGAACGACAGTGCCACGAGGTCGACACCGAGGCCGAGGGCGAATTCGAGGTCGGAGATGTCTTTCTCGCTCATCGCGGGCACCGAGACGTTCATGCCGGGCAGTGAGAGGCCCTTGTTGTTGGAGACCGGGCCACCTTCGGTGACGGTGCAGACCACGTCGTTGCCTTCGACGTCGGTGACCACGAGGCCAACCTTGCCGTCGTCGACGAGCAGCCGGTCGCCGGGGACGGCGTCGTCGGCGAGTCGCTTGTAGGTGGTCGACACGCGGTCGTGCGTTCCGACGATGTCGTCGGTGGTGATGCGCACGGTGTCGCCGGTGTTCCACATGACTTCGCCGTTGAGCGCGCCGTCGTCTTCGAATTTGCCCAGTCGGATCTTGGGTCCCTGGAGGTCGGCGAGGATGCCGACGGCCTTCTCAGCGTTGTCGCTGGCCTTTCGCACTCTTTCGTAGACCACTTTGTGGTCGTCGTGCGTGCCGTGGCTGAAATTGAGTCGCGCGACGTCCATTCCGGCGTCGACGAGTTCCTTCAGCCTCTCTTCGCTATTGGTAGCTGGACCCAGGGTGCAGACGATCTTGGTTCGGCGTTCCACTGTGCTCACCTTAGTCCGCTCGTTTCGGCATAGCCATCGTTACACCTGAGTTGTCATCGGACGTCTACGCGACGTTGCTTCGCGCAGTGTTGCGCGGTGGTCAGCGAACCGACAGCGGGAGTTGGGCTGGTTTTACCGGTGACGGTAAATCCGAGGCACCCATGAGGAATTCGTCGACGGCGCGTGCTGTCGAACGTCCCTCGGCAATCGCCCACACCACCAACGACGCTCCGCGATGGGCGTCGCCGCACACGAACACGCCGGGCGCGTCGGTCTGCCAGTCGCTTCCGCACGAGATGTTGCCGCGGCGGTTGGGCTCGATCCCCAGATCGGTCAGAAGCGCCGTGTCGCGTACGCCTTCGAACCCGATCGCGAAAAGTGCCAACTCGCAAGGGATCTCGAACTCGTCGCTGACCGGGGTGATCACCCGTCGGCCGTCGGGCTCGCGTACTACCTTCACTTCGGCGAGCACCATCGTCGTCACGTTGCCGTCGGCGTCACCGACGAATCGTTGCACCGCAACCTGGTATTTGCGTTCGCCGCCCTCCGCGTGCGCACTCGACGTCCGCATGACAAGCGGCCAGGTCGGCCACGGTGAACGGTTGTCGTCACGGTCGCTGGGTAGTTCGGCGTTGTAGTCGAGTTGGACCACCGACGCTGCGCCCTGGCGATGCGCGGTTCCGAGGCAGTCGGCTCCGGTGTCGCCGCCGCCGATGATGACGACGTGTTTCCCGGCCGCGCTGATCGGCGACGGCCCGTCTCCCTCGCACTCCTTGTTGGCGGGGACGAGGTGTTCCATCGCGAGGTGCACTCCGTTGAGCTCACGTCCCGGGACCGGGTTGTCGCGTGCCTTCATCGCACCGATCGCGAGCACGACGGCGTCGTGCCTGCTGCGCAGTTCGTCGACCGTGAGATCGATACCGACGTCGCAGTTGACGACGAATTGTGTTCCCTCAGCGCGCATCTGGGCAACGCGCCGCTCGATGTCCGACTTCTGCAGCTTGTACTCGGGGATGCCGTAGCGCAGGAGACCACCGACGCGGTCGTCTCTCTCGTAGACCGTGACGTCGTGGCCTGCGCGGGTCAGCTGTTGCGCTGCCGCCAATCCGCCGGGACCGGAGCCCACAACGGCAACCGACTTGCCCGACTTCGCATCCGGCGCTTCGGGGCCGATGATGCCCTCTGCCCACGACTCGTAGGCGATCGTCTTCTCGATGCGTTTGATCGTCACGCTGCCTCCGGTCGTCGGCTCGGAGATCGACAGCACACACGCCGCCTCACACGGTGCGGGACAGACCATTCCGGTGAACTCGGGGAAGTTGTTGGTCGCGTGCAGACGCGCGCTCGCCGCATCCCACCGACCACGACGCACGAGGTCGTTCCACTCGGGAATCAGATTTCCCAACGGACAGCCCGCAGTTCCGGAGTGGCAGAACGGGATTCCGCAGTCCATACACCGACGGGCCTGCTCGGACACCTCGTTGAGCGACGCGACAGGGTCGAAGCCGTGCGCGTACACGTCTTCCCAGTCCTGCACGCGCTCGGCGACCGGACGATACTTTGCTTCCTTCTTCCCGATTTCCAGGAATCCGCGTGGGTCAGCCACGTGCCGCCTCCATGATCGCTGAATCAACGTCTCGCCCTTCGGCTTCGGCCATCCTGGCCGCGTCGAGGACGCGCTTGTAGTCGGTGGGCATCACCTTGGTGAAGGCCAGGCATCGCCGTGGCCAGTCGGCGAGCATCGACGCGCCGATCGCCGATCCGGTGAGCTCGGTGTGCTTCGTGATGTGTTCGTGCAGCCAGCGCAGGTCGTCGGGGTCGGGTCGGAGAAGCTCGACCATCGCGCCGTTGACCTTGGTTTCGTCGAGGTCGTAGACGAAGGCGATACCGCCGGACATGCCCGCTGCCATGTTGCGGCCGGTGGGTCCGAGGATCACGACGCGACCGCCGGTCATGTACTCGCAGGCGTGATCGCCGACGCCTTCGACCACCGCGGTGGCGCCCGAGTTGCGCACGGAGAACCGCTCGCCGACCTTGCCGCGCAGGTACACCTCGCCCGACGTCGCGCCGTAGAGAATGGTGTTACCCGCGATGACCTGGTCTTCTGCGATGAACCAGGCATCCTCGTGCGGAGCAACCACGATCTTGCCGCCACACAGACCCTTGCCGACGTAATCGTTGGTGTCACCGGTGAGCTTGATGGTGACGCCCGGCGGCAGGAACGCGCCGAGCGACTGCCCTGCCGAACCCGTGAGTTCGACGGTGATGGTGTCCTCGGCGAGCCCTTCAGCGCCGTAGCGTCGGGTCACCTCCGAACCGAGCAGCGTGCCGACGGTGCGGTTGACGTTGCGGACCGGAAGTTCGAGCGTCACCGGGTGCGCATCTTCGAGTGCACCTTCGGCGAGTTGGATGAGCGTCTGGTCGAGCGCCTTGTCGAGGCCGTGGTCCTGACCGCGCACGCGGCGGGTCGGTCCCTTGTCCTCGATGCGACGGAAGATCGGACTGAGATCGAGTCCCTTGCTCTTCCAGTGGGCGACGGCGGTGTCGGTATGCAACCGCTGCGACTGTCCGATCGCGTCGTCGAGCGTGCGATATCCCAACTGCGCCAGGTACTTTCGCACGTCCTCCGCGATGAATCGGAAGAAGTTGACGATGTGCTCGGCCTGGCCGGTGAACCGCGAACGCAACACCGGGTTCTGCGTCGCGACGCCGACCGGGCAGGTGTCGAGGTGGCAGACGCGCATCATGATGCACCCGGACACGATCAGCGGTGCGGTCGAGAAGCCGTACTCCTCGGCACCGAGCAACGCCGCCATGATGACATCGCGACCCGTGCGGAGGGCACCGTCGCACTGCACGGTGATGCGATCGCGCAACCCGTTCAGCATCAACGTCTGCTGGGCGTCGGCGAGGCCGATCTCCCAGGGTGTGCCCGCGTGCTTGAGCGAGGTGAGCGGCGACGCTCCCGTTCCTCCGTCGTATCCGGAGATGAGCACGACGTCGGCGTGGGCTTTGGAGACGCCGGTCGCGACGGTGCCAACGCCGACAGCACTCACCAGCTTCACGTGGATCCGCGCGTCGGAATTGGCGTTCTTCAGATCGTGGATCAGTTGCGCGAGATCTTCGATGGAGTAGATGTCGTGGTGCGGCGGCGGCGAGATGAGCGCGACGCCCGGCGTCGAATGTCGTGTCTTCGCGATCCACGGGTACACCTTGTACGCGGGGAGCTGACCGCCCTCACCGGGCTTGGCACCCTGCGCCATCTTGATCTGGATGTCGGTGGCGTTGGTGAGGTAGTCGCTCGTCACGCCGAACCGACCCGACGCGACCTGCTTGACCGCGCTGCGTCGTTCAGGATCGTAGAGACGGTCGGTGTCCTCGCCGCCCTCACCGGAGTTGGACCGACCACCGATGCGGTTCATGGCGATCGCGATGGTCTCGTGTGCCTCGGCGGAGATCGAGCCGTAGCTCATCGCGCCCGTGTTGAAGCGGGTCATGATCGACTCGATCGGCTCGACCTCGTCGAGCGGCACGGGGTCGCGACCCGAGAAGTCCAGTTCGAACAGTCCGCGCAGCGTGCCGCCTTTACGCGACTGATCGTCGACCTTGTCCGAGTACGCCTGGAATACGTCGTCGCGTCCGGTCTTGGTGGCGTGCTGGAGCAAGAACACCGTCTCCGGGGTGAACATGTGCAACTCGCCCTCGCGGCGATATTGGTACTCGCCGCCGACCTCGAGTCGTCGATAGACCTGCTCGGTCGGGTTGTGCGGGAACGCGCGGTGATGCCGGATGCGGACTTCCTCGGCGAGTTCGTCGAGCCCGACGCCCTCGATCCGCGAGACCGTTCTGGTGAAGTACTCCTTGACGACCGCAGACGAGAGACCGACGGCCTCGAACGCCTGCGACGCCGTGTACGAGCTGATGGTCGAGATGCCCATCTTGCTCATCACCTTCAGCACGCCCTTGCCGAGCGCCTCGATGTAGTTGCGCTTGGCCTTCGACGGCCTGACACCGGTCAGCTCGCCCTCGGCGATCAGGTCCTCGATCGATTCGAGTGCCAGATAAGGGTTGACCGCCGCAGCGCCGAACCCGATAAGCAGTGCGATGTGGTGCACTTCGCGCGCGTCGCCCGACTCGACGATGAGCGCGATCTTCGTGCGCTCCTTGGTGCGGACGAGATGGTGATGCACTGCAGACGCAGCCAGCAGTGAAGGAATCGGCGCGTGCTCACGGTCGGAGTGCCTGTCCGAGACGACGAGCGTGCTGTGTCCCTCCGCGATCGCCTGGCTGGCGCGGCGTCGAAGATCTTCGAGCGCATCGGCGAGGCCCTCGCCGCCACGGGCCACCTCGTAGAGGCCGTGGAGAACTTTCGCGGAGAGTCCCGGGTTGTCGCCGTCGTCGTTGATGTGGACGAGCTTGGCGAGATCGTCGTTGTCGATGACCGGCCAGTGCAGCATGATCTGTCGACACGACGCCGCAGTCGGTGCGAGCAGATTCTGCTCGGGTCCCATCACGCGCGCCATCGAGGTGACGATCTCCTCGCGGATCGCATCGAGCGGCGGGTTGGTGACCTGGGCGAACAGTTCGACGAAGTAGTCGTAGAGCAGTCGCGACCGCTGCGACATCACGGCGACGGGCGTGTCGGTGCCCATCGAGCCGAGTGGTTCGTAACCCGACGCCGCCATCGGGGTCAGCAAGACCCGCAGGTCTTCTTCGGTGTAGCCGAACGACACCTGGCGTCGCACGACAGTGTCGTGGTTGGGCTTGTAGACCGGGCGCGGCGGGAGTGTGGCGATGTCGAGGAGGCCTGCGTGCAGCCATTCGTCGTAGGGTTCCGAACGCATGAGATCGCCCTTGATCTCTTCGTCGGGGATGATCCGTCCCTGCGCAGTGTCGACGAGGAACATCCGACCCGGTTCGAGGCGTCCCTTGGAGACCACGTCGTCGACCGGAACGTCGAGGACGCCGGACTCTGAGGCGAGGATGACCCGTCCGTCGCGGGTCTGCCACCAGCGTCCGGGGCGCAGCCCGTTGCGGTCGAGCACGGCGCCGACGACGGTTCCGTCCGTGAACGTGACACATGCGGGACCGTCCCACGCCTCCATCAGTGACGCGTTGAACTGCAGAAACGCGCGGCGCTTGGGGTCCATCGACGGGACGTTCTCCCACGCCTCCGGCACCATCAGCATCACCGCGTGCGGCACGCTGCGTCCACCGAGGTGGAGGAGTTCGAGGACCTCGTCGAGCGACGCCGAATCGGAGGCTTCGGGTGTGCAGATCGGGAACGCGCGCTTGAGGTCGCCGGGAATGAGGTCTGTCTCGAGCAGAGCCTCGCGGGCCCGCATGCGGTTGCGGTTGCCACGCACGGTGTTGATCTCACCGTTGTGCGCGACGAACCGGAACGGGTGCGCGAGCGGCCACGACGGGAAGGTGTTGGTGGAGAACCGCGAGTGGACGATGGCGATGGCACTCAGGCAACGATCGTCGCGCAGGTCGGGGTAGTAGAGCGGCAACTGCATCGTCGTGAGCATGCCCTTGTAGACCATGGTGCGACTCGACAGCGACGCGACGTACAACCCGGTGCCTGCGGCCTCGAACTCGGGTGTGATTCGCTCGGCCTGCTTGCGGAACGGATAGATGTAGCGGTCGAGGTCGACGCCGCCGAGCCGTGGTTGTCCCGGTTCCGGTTCGACAGTGACGAACAACTGCGCCATGAAGGGCATGCAGCCGACTGCGGTCTCGCCGATGTCTGCGCCGTCGACGTCGACCGGGAGGTCACGCCACCCGAGGATGGTGATGCCCTCTGCCTCGGCGAGCGCCGAGACGCGGTCCATCGCATCGCGCCGGGCCGCCTGGTCCATCGGCAGGAAGCAGGTGCCGGCAGCGTAGGTGTTCGCGCCGGTCTGCGACGGCGCCGGAAGCGCGAAATCGACTGTCCCACGGAACAATTCGTCGGGCAGCTGGATGAGGATGCCTGCGCCGTCGCCGCTGTTGGGCTCAGCGCCTGCCGCACCGCGGTGTTCGAGGTTCTCGAGCGCGAGCAGACCGTCGGCGACAATCGAATGCGACCGTCGACCGTGGATGTCGGCAACCATCGCGACGCCACACGAGTCCACTTCTGTCTCTGGGTCGTACAGGCCCTGTTTGGCCGGGAGCGCAGAAAACAACATCACGAGCCTCCACTCGATTCGCGTGAATCAAATGCTGAAGTCCTCAGGGACAGCGCTGGCCCGTGGAGCAGGTGTCAGGACACGACGCCGTTGGGGACGCGTGTTCCCGGGTGAGATCTCACTCTATCCGACCACCGCCCGCCGCGTGGTCTTCGACGCCGCGCGGGGGTTGGGGTTCGGGAGGTCGGGCCGTCGGGCCGGTGCGCAGAATCTAGGGGAAAGAATCCTTCCCCTACTCCCAGACCTCTCCCCTAAAAACTTCGCGGGGACACGCAAAAAAGCCGCGGAAAGAACCCTTCCCCTACTTCCTGCAGCCCACACGAGGCCGACGACCCGGTACCGGGGCAGGCGCCCGAGTGAGTCGAGCTACTGCGAGTTCCCAGGCTTCCACGGCTTGGCGTCGGCCGACTCGCCGGTGCCCGGGATGATCTTGGCGTCGATCTCTTCGTTCTCGTCGACGACGGCGTCGGGGCCGCCCGCGTTCGTCATCTGGCCGTCGGCGAGAACCTCTTCGGCCTCGTCCACACCTTCTGCAGTCGCGGCGCCGTCGTCATCGGCAGCGGCCTCGGCATCCTCGGCGATGCTCTCGGCGACCTCTTCGGCGTCGATGTCGGCGCTGTCGCCGGGGGTCGTGTCGGACTCTGAATCGGACTCCTCGAGAAGCTCCGACTCGGTGATCACGCCGTCAGGTCGAGCCGGATCGTTTTCGGGGTTCCACGGTTTCGCATCAGCGGATTCGCCGGTCCCCGGGATGATCTTGGACACGATCTCCTCGTTCTCGTCGAGAACGGGATCGGGGCCACCCGCGTTGATCTCCTGCCCGTCGGCGAGTTCGGCCTCATCCTCGTCGACGCCCGACGGGCTGGTGTCGCCCTCGTCGTCGGCTTTGTCCTCGATGTCTTCGGACAGGCCCTCCGCGATCTCGTCGGCTGTCACGGCTTCGTCTTCAGCGCTGCTCATCGGAACCCCTTCGTCGGTCGGATCATCCGCCGCATCGGACCGAGCAGGTTCGGCGGCACCGGACTCTGCGTCACCGGCCTCTGTCACACCGGACTCTGTGGCATCAGACTCGGTGGCATCAGACTCGGTGACATCGGACTCGGTGGCGGCGGAGTCACTTCCATCTTCCACGGCTTCGTCGCCCGCGGGGGTGTGCTCATCAGGATCAGCGTCCGAGTCGGGCTCAGCGTCCGAGTCAGCTGCGGCGCTCGAGTCCGTCTCGGTCTCGCCGGCGTCGGACTCAACGTCATCTCCGACATCCGTGGCTTCGGCCTCCCCATCAGCGTCGACCGGCTCTGAGTCGACGTCATCCTGCTCGACGTCGGCGTCGTCGCGGGCCGGCTCTACGTCGGCATCGACGTCAGCCTCATCGACGTCAACATCATCTACTTCTTCGACGTCAGCCTCGTCGGCGTCAGGCTCTGTCACCACGCCGTCCGACGGCTCGTCGTCTGCGCCGGCGGCAGCGACACCGCCAACGGCAACCGCGCCCGCCGCGACCCCAGCGGCCGCGACCGGGATCGCCTTCGACGACGAGTCGTCCGACTCCTCATCGCGAGCCGCTACGCCGTTTTCGAGCTCGTTCTTCTCGGTCTTGTTCTTCTCGGTTTCGTCGTTCTCGGACTCTTCGTCGTCGGACTCATCGTCGTCGTCGAAGAAGTGCTCGCCGTCGTCCTCGTCGTCGATGTCGTCGTCGAAGTAGGCGCCCGTGTGGCCGAGTTCTTCGAGCTCGGCGGCCCGTTCGGGCCAGTAGACCTCGAGCCCTTGCTCCCGCCCGCGGGGCGCGACGATGAAGTAGATCGCACCGCAGACGATGCCGAGTGCCGCGGTGAATACGTTGATGCGGACGCCGGCGATGTGGGTGAAGGCGGGGTCGGAGCGCATGAGCTCGACGCCGAATCGTCCGATGCAATAGCCGACGACGTACAGCGCGAACAGTCGGCCGTGGCCGATGCGGAAGTAGCGGTCGACAAGCACGAGAATGACGACGACCAGCAGGTTCCACAGGAGCTCATACAGGAACGTCGGATGCACAACCGCGACGACGTGCCCGTTCGACACTCCCGTGATCAAGCCCGGGTCGGCTTGTCCCGATGAGTCGACGCGCTCGTAGATCTCCAGACCCCAGGGAACGTCGGTCGGTCGGCCATAAAGTTCCTGGTTGAAGTAGTTGCCGAGGCGCCCGATGGCCTGGGCCAGCAGAATCGCAGGCGCGATGGCGTCGGCGAACGGTGGCAACTTGATGCCCATGCGCCTGGTGCCGATCCACGCACCGAGGCCGCCGAACAACACGGCACCCCAGATACCGAGACCACCGTCCCAGATCTTGAAGGCGTCGATCGGAGTCTTTCCGCCGTCGCCGAAGTAGATCTGCCAGTCGGTGAGCACGTGGTAGACGCGACCACCGATCAAACCGAACGGGACCGCCCAGATCGCGACGTCGAGAACCTCGCCCGAGCGCCCACCGCGGGCAATCCACCGGCGATTTCCCCACCAGACGGCGACAATGATGCCGACGATGATGCACAACGCGTAGGCCCGGAGCGGAAACGAACCGATGTACCACACGCCCTGCGGCGGGCTGGGGATATAAGCGAGCATCGTCGTCGTCGGCGCTGTCACGCTGCCACCCTAACGGACGCTGCCACCCCGACGAACGAAGCCACCGCGGCGGTCAGAGGTCTGCTCGCGGTTCCCGCACACCTGCGGCGAGTTCCGTGACCAGGTCGGCCAGATGGTCTTGGCCTGCCTTGGCCGCTGTGACCAGTGCCGAACCGACGATCACGCCATCGGCGTAGCTCGCGATCTGCGACGCCTGCTCACGATTTCGGACACCGAGTCCGACGCCGAGCGGGATGTCGGAGTACTCATGCACGCGTGCGCACAGTTCGGGCGCGGCGTCGGAGACCGCGTCACGCGCCCCCGTGACACCCATCGTCGAGGCCACGTAGACGAACCCGCGCGACGCGTCGACGGTCAGCGCGATGCGCTCGGTCGTCGACGACGGTGCGACGAGGTAGATGCGGTCGAGGTCGAACTCGTCGGACGCCGCGTGCCAGGCGGCCCCCTCTTCCGGGATCAGGTTGGGCGTGATCATGCCCGCGCCGCCCGCAGCCGCCAGGTCACGCGCGAACTTGTCGACGCCGTACTGCAGCACGGGGTTCCAGTAGCTCATGACGACCGCGTTTCCGCCCGCAGCGGTGATCGCCTCGACAGCACGGAACACGTCGCGGACCCACACCCCGTTCGTCAGCGCGAGGTCGGCCGCCTCCTGGATCGTCGGTCCGTCCATGACCGGATCCGAATACGGCACACCGACTTCGATGATGTCGCAGCCCGCGCGGACCATCGTCTCGAACGACTCGATCGACTTCTCGACGGTCGGGTAGCCAACGGGGAGATACCCGATGAGCGCGGCACGCCCCTCGGCGCGGCACTTCTCGAAGACCGGACCCAACTTCGACGGTCCCGCGTGCACGGGTGCCTTCGGCTGTGTCATTGCACGTCCCCCCTGGTGCTGGCAGCCGCGGTACCGGTCGTCACGCCGACCTCGTTCTCCGACGGTGGCGGGTCGAAGAGGTGGAACCAGCGCGCAGCGGTGTCGACGTCCTTGTCGCCGCGACCGGAGAGGCTGACCAGAACAATCGCGCCCTCCCCCAGTTCCTTACCGAGCTTCAACGCTCCGGCGAGTGCGTGTGCCGACTCGATGGCGGGGATGATGCCCTCTCGACGACTGAGCAGAGCGAGCGCGTCCATCGCCTCGGTGTCGGTGATGGGACGGTACTCGGCGCGGCCGGTGTCCTTGAGCTGTGCGTGCTCGGGCCCGACGCCCGGGTAGTCCAGGCCCGCCGAGATCGAGTGCGATTCGATGGTCTGGCCGTCTTCGTCCTGAAGCAGGTACGAGTAGGCGCCCTGGAATGCGCCGGGCGTGCCGCCGGTGAACGTCGCGGCATGTCGACCGGTCTCGACGCCGTCGCCCGCGGCCTCGAAGCCGACGAGGCGCACCTCGGAGTCGTCGAGGAAGGGGTGGAAGATGCCGATGGCGTTGGACCCGCCACCAACGCAGGCGGTGACGGCGTCGGGCAGACGACCCGCCTGGTCCAGGATCTGCGCGCGCGCTTCGAGTCCGACGATGCGTTGCAGGTCGCGCACCATCATCGGGAACGGATGCGGACCGGCCGCGGTGCCGAAGCAGTAGTAGGTGTTGTGCGCGTTGGTCACCCAGTCGCGCAAGGCCTCGTTGATCGCGTCTTTCAGAGTCGCCGAACCGTTGTCGACGGCGACGACCTCGGCACCGAGCAGTCGCATCCGTGCGACGTTGAGTGCCTGTCGGTCGGTGTCGACGCGCCCCATGTAGACGATGCACTCCATACCGAAGAGTGCGCAGCCGGTGGCGGTGGCAACACCGTGCTGACCAGCACCGGTCTCGGCGATGATGCGGGTCTTACCCATGCGCTTGGCGAGCAACAACTGCCCGAGCACGTTGTTGATCTTGTGCGACCCGGTGTGGTTGAGGTCTTCGCGCTTCAGGAAGATCCTTGCGCCACCGGCGAATTCGCTCAGTCGCGTGGCTTCGTAGAGCGGCGAGGGACGTCCGACGTAGTCGCGCTGCAGTCGATCGAGCTCGCCGAGGAACTCGTCGTCTGTGCGCATCTTCTCGTAGGCAGCGGTCACGTCGTCGATGACCGCCATCAGCGCCTCGGGAACGTGACGTCCGCCGTACACGCCGAAGTGTCCGCCCGCGTCGGGTTCCGACGACGTACGCGTGCTGACTCCGACACTCGCAGTGGGGAACTCGGCCTGGAGTTGATCGTCGGATCGGGATTCGGTGGTCACGGAACTCTCACAGACATCTCGTCGTCCGTGACACGCAAGTCGACGCTAGATCGAAAGCGAGTGTCAGCGAACGGGTTTCGGACAGGAAGGATGGGTACCGGCGGTCACGAGTTCGGAGACCGCTGTGCGCGGGTCTCCGCTGGTGACCAGGCCCTCGCCGACGAGCACCGCGTCGGCACCCGCACCGGCGAATGCCAGCAGATCTGCAGTGCCACGCACGCCCGACTCTGCGACCCGGATGGTCTCGGTGGGCAGACCCGGAGCGATACGCGCGAACGTATTGCGGTCTACCTCAAGGGTTTTCAGATTGCGATTGTTCACACCGATGACCGACGCACCGGCTTCGAGTGCGCGGCTGGCCTCGTCCTCGGTGTGTACCTCGACGAGCGCGGTCATGCCGAGACTCTCGGTGCGGTCGAGCAGCGAGGCGAGCACATTCTGCTCGAGTGCCGCGACGATCAGCAGGATGACGTCCGCACCGTGGGCGCGGGCCTCGTGGATCTGATACGGCCCGACGATGAAATCCTTGCGCAGCACGGGGATGTCGACACGGGCGCGGACGGCGTCGAGATCGGCGAGCGACCCACGGAACCGACGTTCCTCGGTGAGGACACTGATGATGCGTGCACCGCCCGCTTCGTATGCGGCGGCGAGGTCTGCTGGATCAGGGATGTCGGCGAGCTCGCCCTTGGAGGGACTCGCTCGCTTCACCTCGGCAATGACGCCGATTCCGGTCTTGCGCAACGCAGCCATCGCATCGCGAGGAGCCGGCGCGGCAACGGACGCCTTTTTGACGGCCGCATAGTCGACGATCGCCTCACGTGCGGCGACATCGGCTTTCACTCCCTCGAGAATCGAATCGAGGACGGTGGGCGTGCTCACGACAGCTGGCTCCCTTTCTGTTCGTGCTCTCAGGGTAGACGGCCGCCTTCGAAGCGCCGGGAGCGGGTTGTGGTTTTCGTCATCGTTGATCTGTCGGGTCGATCCCGGTGTCGAGAGCGTCCCAGAGCATGCGCTCGTTGGGAGCATCGGGCGCATCGGGTTGATCGCCCGTCGAGCCGACTGACTCCGCCGAATCGTCTGCCGCAGCGCCCTTCTGCACTGGCGACGACCCCTCCGACGAGGCAGCGTTCGCGGTCCGGGCATCCTTGCCGGCCTGGGCATTCTTATCGGTCTGGGCTGATTCGGCTGCCTGGCGACGCTTGTGTTCTGCGAAGATCTCGCGCTCGATGTCTTCGCGTCGCGCGGCGGGGGTCTTGTACTTCGACGACATGCCCGCACCGGACGCGACACGCATGAGCAGAACCCCTGCTGCGACGGCACACAGCGACCCGATGAGGACAACCACGGCGACCCAGTTGTGCGTGGTCACCAACTGCACGACGTATCGATCGTTCAGACCTGCGGCAGTGGCGGCATACGTGTCGTTCGTTCCGCCCATGACAAGCGAGATCGCTGGGAAGGCAGCGAGCACACCCGCTGCGGCAACGAGGAGCGCCAGGATGCGCAAACCCCACCCGCGCAGCGACATCGCCGCGAGGATCGCCGCAAGCAACACCAGCGCGAGTGGCGTGAGCCACGGGCTCCAGTCGCTGCCCTTGACGTCGAAGGTCCGCGCCGGAGACAGCCCGTCGGCCGCGAGCACCGTTGCCCACGTCAGGCGCGAGGCGATCCAGAATGCGAGTGCCGCCGCGGCCAGGAGTATCGACCCGAGGAGCTTTGTTCGACGCTGCGCCCGCGCCGCCTGCTTCTCTCGGTCCGCGGCACTTACTGCCTCAGCACCCTCGACACCGGGCCCTTCAGCGCTGGGATTTCGTTCAGGATCAGGAACGGTCATCGGTCACTCTCCCCGCCGACACTCTCCACGCCGCCACTCTCCACGCCGACGCGACGCATCGTCGTGGCCGCCGCGATCGCGTTGAGAACAGCGGTGGCCTTGTTGCGGGCCTCGTTGTACTCGTAGTCGGCTTCACTGTCGGCCACCACGCCGCCACCCGACTGCACGTACGCGATGCCCGTGCGCATCAGTGCGGTGCGGATCGCGATGGCGGTGTCGGCGTTGCCCGCGAAATCGAGGTAGCCGACGATTCCGCCATACAGGCCACGTCGTGTCTTCTCGATGGCCTCGATCAGTTCCATTGCCCGCACCTTGGGTGCACCGGTCAGCGTTCCCGCGGGGAAGCACGCGGTGACAGCGTCGAGCGCATGCTTGTCGTCGCGCAGCGTCCCCGACACCGTCGACACGAGGTGCATCACGTGGCTGTACCGCTCGATGTGGCGGTAGTCGCTGACCTTGACGGTGCCCGGGGCGCACACGCGACCGAGGTCGTTGCGGCCGAGGTCGACGAGCATCAGGTGCTCGGCGTTCTCCTTCTCGTCCTCGCTGAGTTCCTTCCCGAGGAGTTGATCTTCCTCCTCGGTGGCCCCGCGCCAGCGCGTACCGGCGATCGGGTGCGTCGTGGCAACCCGGTCGGTCACCGTCACCAGCGCCTCTGGGCTCGATCCGACGATCGTGAAGGGCTTTCGAGGTGCACCGCTGTCGTCGGTGCCCACGCCCGGCATGCGCAGCAGGTACATGTACGGACTCGGGTTGGAGGCCCGCAGGATGCGGTAGACGTCGAGCGGGTCGGCGTCCGTGTCGATCTCGAAGCGCATCGACGGCACCACCTGGAACGCCTCGCCCGCCTCGATCTCGCGGACCAGGCCGGTGACGATCTCGCCGTACTCCTCACGGGTGCGCTGCACACGAAAATCGGGTGCAGGCCTGTCGAAGCGCGACACGGTCGACGGTGCGGGTGCGGCCAACGCCTGCGTCATCGCATCGAGTCGGGCAACGGCGTCGGCGTACGCCTCCTCGGCACGTTCGGCACTGCCGTCCCAATTCACCGCATTCGCGATGAGGGTGATACTCCCCTCGTGATGGTCGACGGCGGCAAGATCGGTCGCCAACAGCATCATCAAGTCGGGAAGGCCGAGGTCGTCGACGGTTGTCTCCGGCAAACGCTCGAGTCTGCGCACCATGTCGTACGCCATGAAGCCGACGAACCCACCGGTCAGCGGCGGCATGTCGGGGAAAGGATCCGTGGCGAGCAAGCGCAGCGACTCGGCGAGCACGGTGAGTGGATCGCCGTCGACGGGAGCGCCTGCGGGAACAGTCCCCCACCACGCGGCCTTGCCGTCGACAACGGTCAGTGCCGACGGCGCGCCGACGCCGACGAACGACCACCGCGACCACGATCGGCCGTTCTCCGCGGATTCGAGCAGGAAGGTGCCCTCCCGCTCACCCGCCAGTTTTCGGTACGCCGACAGCGGCGTCTCCGAATCGGCGAGCACCTTACGCGTCACGGGCACGACGCGATGGTCGGACGCGAGATCGAGGAACTGCTCGAGCGTCGTCGTATCAGCGTTCGTATTCGACGCCGAGCTGCTCCGCGACTCGTCGGTCGCGGCCGCGAGTGTGTGTTCGCCGCTCATCCGAGGGGCTCGCCGCCGACGCCCCACTGTGAGCGGGGCACCTCGGTGATGGTGACCCATACCGAATCCGGGTTCTTGCCGGTGGCCTTCGCGTACGCCTCGGTTACCGCCGCGATGGTCTCGCGCTTGACCCGGTCGGATAGACCTGGGGTCTGCGAGATCTGGATCAGTGGCATGACTGCGTCACCGCCTTCCGTCGGCTGGTCCGCGTCGGGTTCGAGGCCGCAGCGTCGTGCGACCTTCGAGCTCGTGGAGTGCGGAGCTGTGGGGAGAGCTTCTCCCCGACGATTGTCCCAGGCATCAACTCGACGCCGCGCCCGCCCCGTCGATTTTCTGGTCCTCGCTGCGCTCGTCGACGTGCTGGTCGTCGGTCTGGTCATCGTCGACGTCGAAGGCCAGCGACGGGGTGTCGAAACAGCTGTGGTTACCGGTGTGGCAGGCGGCCCCGACCTGGTCGACGATCAGCAGGATCGTGTCGCCGTCGCAATCGAGACGAGCGTCGTGCACGTACTGTGTATGTCCGCTGGTATCGCCCTTGACCCAGTACTCCTGGCGTGAGCGTGAGTAGTAGGTGGCACGACGAGTCGCGAGTGTCCGCTCGAGCGCCGTGTCGTCCATCCACGCGACCATCAACACCTGCCCGGTGGAGCGTTCCTGGGCAACGGCGGCGAAGAGTCCGTCTGCGTTGCGTTTGAGCTGTGCGGTCAGTTCCGGCGCGAGTGCCATGCGATCAGACCTGCCCTTCCGTGTCGCGTTCGGTACGTACGACGATGCCTTCTGCTGCCATCGCACCCTTGACCTCTGGGATCGTGAGCTCACCGAAGTGGAACACCGATGCGGCGAGCACTGCGTCAGCGCCCGCCAGCACCGCTGGCGCGAAGTCGACAGCCTTGCCTGCTCCACCACTGGCGATCACGGGGACGTCGACCACCGCGCGAACCGCGGCCAGCATCCGCAGATCGAAGCCCTGCTTGGTGCCGTCGGCGTCCATCGAGTTCAACAGGATCTCGCCGACGCCGAGTTCCTGACCGCGCTGCGCCCACTCGACGGCGTCGATTCCGGTGCCTTTGCGTCCGCCGTGTGTGGTGACCTCCCACCCCGACGGCGTCGGCTCTGCGTCGTCGGGAACCGTTCGGGCGTCGACCGAGAGCACAATGCACTGCGATCCGTACCGTCGACTCATCTCGGCGAGCACCTCGGGGCGCGAGATCGCCGCGGTGTTGACGCTCACCTTGTCGGCGCCTGCACGCAGCATCGCGTCGACGTCGTCGACCGTGCGGATGCCACCTCCGACGGTCAGCGGGATGAAGATCGCGTCGGCGGTGCGGTGCACCACGTCGATCATCGTGGCGCGCCCCGAACTCGACGCGGTGACGTCGAGGAAGGTCAACTCGTCGGCGCCCTCGGCGTCGTATCGCGCGGCGAGTTCGACGGGGTCGCCCGCGTCGCGGAGATTCTGGAAGTTGACGCCCTTGACGACCCGACCGTCGTCCACATCGAGGCACGGGATCACGCGAGTTGCGAGGGTCATCGAGAAGTCCTGTCGTCTGCGCCGGGGCGCTCGGGGCTGCCGTGCTGCGCTGTGCGGGGGTCGGTAGTGGTGCTGGTGATGTCGCTGCCGGACCACACGCCGACGTCGTCGATCACGGCCATCAGCTCGCGGTGCACGTCGGGCATCGCGGTCACCAGCGACGGTGACGACGCCGTCCACGGGTTGCCCGCGAGGTCTGTGGCGAGCCCGCCTGCGGCACGCACCAGGGCGGCGCCGGCGGCATTGTCCCAGGCATGTGCACCGAAAGCTATTGCGGCACCGAAGATTCCGGAGGCTACGTACGCCATGTCGACGCCGGTGCTGCCCGTCATACGCAGTCGGGCCGCTCGCACGCTCAGCGCTTCGAGTAGTTGCGCTCGACGAGCCCCGGGGTAGCGACCGCCGTGACTGACGTTGAACGGTCCGAACGCGACGGCCGTCTGGGCGAGCGTCGTCGGAAGATGCGCGGCCATCGGGACGCCGTTGCGGTACAGCGGACCTCCGACGTGACCGGCGTAGCGCAGTCCGGTCAGCGGCAGCCATGTGAGACCGAGTACCGCCTCACCGTCGACGAGCAGTCCGAGCAGGATGCCTGTGAGCGGCATGCCCATCGAATAGTTGTACGTTCCGTCGACCGGGTCGAGGACCCACACGGCACCGTCGGTCACCGGAGGTCCGCCGAATTCTTCGCCGTGCACGTTGATTCCGGTCCGGTCGGTGAGTTCTCGTCGGATGCGTTGTTCGAGGTCGAGGTCGACCTGGGTCGCAAAGTCGGTCGCACCCTTCACAACCGCACTGGGCGCGCCGAGTCCGGCGACGAACTCGCCGGACACACCGTCGAGAATGCTGCCCGCCACCTCGAGGAGTGCGGGCAGATCCAGGCCGGAACCGGTGGTCACAGGTTACCGACCGCCGCCAAAGCGTCAGGCAGGGTGAATCGCCCCGCGTACAGAGCCTTGCCGACGATCGCGCCCTCGACACCCTGGTCGGCCAGGCCTGCGATGGCGATGAGATCGCCGAGCGCCGACACACCACCCGACGCGACGACAGGCGCGTCGGTTGCCTTGGTGACCTCGGAGAGCAAATCGAGGTTCGGCCCGCCGAGCGTGCCGTCCTTGCTGACATCGGTGACGACGTAGCGCGCGCAGCCGTCGCCGTCGAGTCGCGCGAGTACCTCCCACAGATCACCGCCGTCGGTGACCCATCCCCGACCACGCAGTCGATACGAATCACCGTCGGCGACGACGTCGAGTCCCACGGCAATGCGGTCGCCGTACGTGGCGATCGCGCGCCTGCACCACTCGGGGTTCTCGAGCGCAGCGGTACCGAGGTTCACGCGGGTACAGCCCGTCGCCAGTGCGGCCTCGAGGGACTCGTCGTCGCGGATGCCACCGGACAACTCGACCTTCACGTCGAGTTCGCCCACCACACCGGCGAGTAGTTCGCGGTTGTTGCCCCGACCGAACGCGGCGTCGAGGTCGACGAGGTGAATCCACTCGGCACCGTCGCGTTGCCATGCCAGCGCGGCATCGCGGGGCGAGCCGTAAGCGGTTTCGGTGCCCGCCGCACCGCGGACGAGCCGAACGGCCTGTCCATCGGCAACGTCGACGGCTGGTAGGAGTTCGAGGGTCTTCCCCATGACGTGAGGTCTTTCCTGTCTGTTTGTTCTCGTACGGGTCTGTAGTTCTCGTACGGGCTGGTGATCTCGGACTGTTTAGTGGGTGACCGCGCTCGCGCGCCGGGTCAGGGGCTTGCGTTTCCCTCGTCGAGGGCGCGCACCTTGCGCTCGTAGTTGCCGATGATCCGCCGCGACATCCAGCCGATCGTCCCGATCATCGCGAGCACCACGAGCAGCGCGGCGACCAAACCTGCCACCGGTGACCAGTGTGCCAGCGCAAGAATGATCGGAATGCCGATCACCAGCACGAGCACTCCGGAACCCAAGACGAATGTCACGAACCGCCCGTAGGAGAAGTGTGGGCGCTCGGGCACACCGTCGGACGCGCTCATGCGATGCTCCCGACCCAGTTACGCAGCAATTCTGCTCCCGCGTCGCCCGACTTCTCGGGGTGGAACTGTGTGGCGCTCAACGCGCCGTTCTCGACCGCCGCGAGAAAACGGCTGCCGTGTTCGGCCCACGTCAGGGCCGGTGCGGCCAGTGGCGATCCGACGTTGTCCATCTCCCACGTCTGCGCCGCGTACGAGTGCACGAAGTAGAAGCGGGTGCCCGGGTCGATTCCCTTGAACAGCGTCGAGTCCGTCGGAGCCTCGACGGTGTTCCAGCCCATGTGCGGCAGCACGGGAGCGTCGAGCCGCGAGACCGTTCCCGGCCACTCTCCGCAGCCGTCGGCTTCCACACCGAATTCGACGCCGCGCTCGAACAGGATCTGCATGCCGACACAGATGCCGAGCACCGGGCGTCCACCCGCGAGGCGTCGTCCGATGATCCGGTCGCCGTGGACCGCGCGCAACCCGTCCATGCAGGCCGCGAACGCACCGACACCTGGCACGACCAATCCGTCGGCTTCCAGCGCTGCGGTGAAGTCGCTGGTCACGGTGACGTCGGCGCCCGTGCGCTCCAGTGCGCGCTGGGCCGAGCGCAGATTGCCCGAGCCGTAGTCGAGGACGACGATGTTCGTCGTACTCATAGAGCGCCCTTGGTGGATGGCACTCCACTGACTCTCGGGTCGGCCTCGGTCGCCGCACGAAGCGCGCGTGCGACCGCCTTGAACTCGGCCTCGGTGATGTGGTGCTGGTCGCGGCCGTAGAGCACACGCACATGCAGCGCGATACGTGCGTTCAGCGCGATGGACTCGAAGACGTGCCGGTTGATTACCGTCGAGTAGGCCACGCCGGGGTATCCGCCGATGACCGCGGTCAACATGTGCTCGGGTTCGCCCGTGTGGACGCAGTACGGTCGGCCCGACACGTCGACGACGGCGTGCGCGAGCGTCTCGTCCATCGGGATGTACGAGTCGCCGAAGCGTCGAATGCCCTTCTTGTCGCCAAGTGCCTGACCAAGTGCCTGACCGAGCACGATCGCGGTGTCTTCGATGGTGTGGTGCCCCTCGACCTCGACGTCGCCCTTCGCCTCAACGGTGAGGTCAAAGCTGCCGTGAGCGCCGAAAGCGGTCAACATGTGGTCGAAGAACGGGATGCCCGTCGAGATCGCCGTCACGCCGGTGCCGTCGAGGTTGAGTTCGACGACGATCGACGACTCTTTGGTCGTCCGCTCGACGCGCGCGATACGCGGTGCCGGGGTGGTCACTGTGACTTCTCCAGATCTGTGGTGGCGAGCTTTCTGCTGACGTCGAGGAACGCATCGTTCTCGTCAGCCAATCCGATCGTGACACGCAAATGCGCGGGAATTCCGACGTCGCGGATCAACACGCCGTTGTCGAGGTATCGCTGCCACGATGCCGGAGCGTCGGCGAAGCGGCCGAACAGCACGAAGTTGGCGTCGGAGTCGACGACGTCGAATCCGGCCTTCTCGAGGTGGGCGACGACGCGTTTGCGCTCGGCGATGATCTTCGCGACTCCGCCAAGCGTCTCGTCGGCATGGCGCAACGCCGCTCGCGCAGCGGCCTGCGTGAGCACCGACAGGTGATACGGCAGCCGTACCAGCTGCAGGGCGTCGACGATTGCCGGCGACGACGCGAGGTACCCGAGCCGACCGCCCGCGAAGGCGAACGCCTTGCTCATCGTGCGGCTGACGACGACCTTCGTCGGGAACTCGTCGATCAACTCGACAGCGCTGCGCTGCTCGGAGAACTCCGCGTACGCCTCGTCGACGATCACGATCCCGGGCGCGACGTCGACGATGGCCCGGAGCCCGTCGTTCGAGATCGACGCTCCCGTCGGGTTGTTGGGAGAGGTCACGAAGACAATGTCGGGGCGTCGTGCGGAGATCTCGCCGACCGCGTAGTCGATGTCGAGAGAGAAGTCGGAGCTGCGCTTGGCCTCGAGCCAGGTGGTGTCGGTGCCGTCCGAGATGATCGGATGCATCGAGTAGCTGGGCACGAAGCCCAACGCCGCACGACCAGGGCCACCGAAAGCCTGCAGGAGCTGCTGCAGGATTTCGTTGGAACCGTTTGCCGCCCAGACATTTTCGACGCCGAGGTGGGTTCCGGTGGCTGCGCTCAGGTAGGCGGCGAGGTCGCTACGCAGCGCGACGGCGTCACGGTCTGGGTAACGGTGCAGTTCTGCCGCAGCGGCGCCGGCCGACTCAGCGACGTCTGCGATCAGTTCTGGCGACGGTGGGTGCGGGTTCTCGTTGGTGTTGAGAACGACAGGCACCTTCAATTGCGGTGCGCCATAAGCACTCTTACCGCGCAGATTGTCGCGCAGCGGAAGATCATCGACGGTGATCTGGGCTCCGGGAATCTGGGCTCCGGGTACTTGAGCGCCTGTAGCTGCGGGCGTCACTTGGCGGCCTCAGCAACAACCCCCGAGAACCTGCGGGTGATCGCATCGCCATGTGCCGGAAGGTCTTCGGCCTGCGCCAAGGTGATCACCTGGTTGGAGACGTCGCGCAGCGCCGCCTCGTCGTAGTCGATGACGTGCACGCCACGCAGGAAGGTCTGCACCGAGAGACCCGACGCGAACCGGGCCGAACCCGATGTCGGCAGAACGTGATTCGATCCCGCGCAATAGTCTCCGAGACTGACCGGCGCGAAGTCGCCGACGAAGATCGCGCCGGCGTTGTGCACGCGATCGGCGACCTGCGCGGCGTCGCGCGTCTGGATCTCGAGGTGCTCGGCCGCGTATGCGTCGACCACGGCAAGACCGGCCTCGACGTCGTCGACGAGCACGACGCCCGACTGCTTGCCGCTGAGCGCCGTGGTGACCCGCTCGCGGTGTTTGGTCTCGGCGACCTGGCGGTCGAGTTCTGCGTCGACGGCGTCGGCAAGGGCGACGCTGTCGGTCACGAGCACCGACGCCGCGAGAACGTCGTGCTCCGCCTGGCTGATGAGGTCGGCGGCGACGAAGGACGGGTTAGCCGAATCGTCGGCGAGGATGGCGATCTCGGTGGGTCCGGCCTCGGCATCGATGCCGACGAGTCCGCGACACAATCGCTTGGCTGCCGTGACGTAGATATTGCCGGGACCGGTGATGAGATCGACCGGATCGAGGACCGCACCGTCGGTATCCGTACCGCCGTAAGTGAGGAGCGCAACGCCCTGCGCACCACCGACGGCCCAGACCTCGTCGACGCCGAGTAGTGCGCACGCCGCGAGGATGGTCGGGTGCGGCCAACCGCCGAAATCCTTCTGCGGAGGTGACGCAACCACGAGCGATCCGACGCCCGCCTCCTGCGCAGGGACGACATTCATGATGACCGACGACGGATAGACAGCGTTGCCGCCGGGTACGTACAGGCCGACACGCCTGACGGGAATCCACTTCTCGCTGACGGCTCCCCCGTCGACGACCTGTGTGCGCGACGTCGTACGACGCTGGTCGGCGTGTACGAGCCGGGCGCGGGTGATCGACTCACGCAGCGCATCAGCGACGGCCGGATCGAGTTTCGCCAGGGCATCGGCGATCACATCGGCGGGAACCCGGACACTCGACGGACGCACGCCATCGAACTTCTCGCCGTACTCGAGTGCTGCCTCGACGCCGCGGTCGGCGATCGCATGCACCACCGGCGTCACCGTATCCAGCACGGCATTGACGTCGGTGCCCCCACGGGGCAACGCGCGACGCAACTCAGCGAGCGTCGGCGAGCTACCGCGCAGGTCGGTTCGGGCGAGCATGGGTGTCTCCTGATCGGTCGGGTTGATGTGTCCAGGATATGCGGCGGCACCACTGGTTTCCGAATGCGGTCCGTCGGCAGTACGGCAGTAGCGAGGCAATACGACCCGGGCGACCCGATCACAGGGTGTCGAAACTTCTTTCGATTTTTCCTCGACCGTGTCCGTATTGTCGGGTAGTGTAGAACACATATTCGACACGACGTGGGGCGGGGGTGGCGGCACGTGAACAGCAACAGTAAACCGAGCGACGGCGGAACCGGTGGCGCGCCTTCGGCTTTGGGGTCGTCTGCGTTGGCCTCTGCTGCGTTGGCCTCTGCTGCGGTGGGGTCGGCGGATGCCGTGGTCGCGGAGAAACTGTCACGCCTGGCAGCAGTGTTGGATGAGTTGGCGACGGTGGATGTGTCGTTGGTGTCCGACGACGTTCTGGTGGAAGCCACGGTTGAGGCGGAACGGTTGGCGCTGCGGACGGCGGGTGCGGTCACGGACCGTTTGATTGTGGAAGCGTCTGACCGGGATCTGCCCCACGGTTTGGGTTTCCGCGATATCCGGAATTTCATGGGGCAGCGTTTGCATATTGGTGATCCGGCCGCTAGGTATCGGGTGATCGCGGCGACCGGCACGTTCACCACAATCTGCGGCGACCGCCTGCCACCCGCGTGCCCGACGTTGGCCGGCTACGTCGTGGAAGGACGCGTCGCCGGAGCACACGTCCGCGCGGTACTGGAAGTGCTCGAAGCGATCCCCGGTGAGGTGTCGGCCGAGACCAAAGCGGCCGCCGAAGCACAGATGGCCGGGTATGCGGTCCAGTTCACGCCCGCCGAAATCACTAATTTGGGTTCACGATTGTTGGCGCATCTGGATCCGGATGGGACGCTGACCAACCCGAAAGACCGCAAACGTCGACGCCGCTTGTGGGTGAACCGGCAAAACGCACAACTCATGTCGCGGTTGACCGCCGATCTCGATCCGATCGCCCGAGCCCGGCTGGACACCGTGCTGGACTCGTGGGCCAAACCCGGCATGAACAACCCCGACGACCCCGACTCACCTGTCGGTCCGATCACCACCGCCAATGCTGAGCAGGTCGCGGCGGCGGCGTTGCGGGATCAACGCTCACCCGCCCAACGCAA
>NZ_LZMI01000037.1:0-641 GCF_001665475.1 Gordonia sp. 852002-51296_SCH5728562-b
CACGGTTTGGGGTTCCGCGATATTCGCAACTTCATGGGGCAGCGTCTGCATATCGGTGATCCCGCAGCTAGGTATCGGGTGATCGCGGCGACCGGTTCATTCACCACCATCTGCGGCGACCGCCTCCCGCCCTCCTGTCCGACGTTGGCCGGCTACGTCGTGGAAGGACGCGTCGCCGGCGCACACGTCCGCGCGGTACTCGAGGTGTTGGAGGCCATCCCCGGTGAGGTGTCCGCCGAGACGAAAGCTGCCGCCGAAGCACAGATGGCCGGCTACGCGGTCCAGTTCACGCCCGCCGAAATCACCAACCTCGGTTCACGATTGTTGGCGCATCTCGATCCGGATGGGACACTCACCAACCCGAAAGACCGCAAACGGCGACGCCGCTTGTGGGTGAACCGGCAAAACGCGCAGTTGATGTCGCGGTTGACTGCTGATTTGGATCCGATCGCCCGAGCCCGGCTGGACACCGTGCTCGACTCGTGGGCCAAACCCGGCATGAACAACCCCGACGACCCCGAGTCGCCTGTCGGTCCGATCACCACCGCGAATGCGGAGCAGGTCGCGGCGGCGGCGCTGCGGGATCAACGCTCACCCGCCCAACGCAACCACGACGCCTTCTCCGCCCTCCTCGGGCAGGT
>NZ_LZMI01000038.1:0-15425 GCF_001665475.1 Gordonia sp. 852002-51296_SCH5728562-b
CGTCCCGACGCCACCGCCAGCACCGTCGTCGACGGCTGGCTACACACCGGCGACGTCGGAACCCTCGACGCCGACGGGTATCTCACCCTGGTCGATCGCATCAAGGACATGATCATCCGCGGTGGAGAGAACCTCTACCCCAAGGAGATCGAGAACGCACTCGCCACCCATCCGTCGGTGCTCGAGTGCGCGGTGGTCGGAGCCCCCGACCCCATCTACGGCGAGGTACCGGTCGCGTTCGTGGTCGCCTACCCGGACCAGCCGGTCCGCGAGGCCGAACTGACCGACCATGTCGCCTCGATCCTCACAAAGGCCAAGCGGCCCAACGAGATCAACGTCGTCGAGCAGCTGCCCCGCAACCCGGTCGGCAAGATCGACAAACCAGGACTACGACGCCAAGTCCGCGAACCCCAACCAACGTAAACCCAGCCAACGTAGAACCCCAGCCAACGTAAACCCAACCCGCACAACACAGTCCGAGCGCCCGACCACGTCGTCGGTCGATGGCGCCTGCCCGAGAACCTTCAGATAAGGAGAACACCATGGGTCTCGTACAACCCGACTTCCCACCGGTCGACCCGGAAACCTTCCTCGACAAGCCATTCTTCGACCGAATGCGCGTGCTCAGCACGCACTGGGCCGAGTACGGATTCGGTACACCCAAGATGCTCCAGGTCATCTACCTGGCGAAGATCCTGGTGCTCTACCTGGGTATCGGTCTGAGCATCGCGACCTTCACCTCCGGTCTCAACGTGCTGCACGTGTCGCAGTGGTGGAACGAGCCGATCATCTACCAGAAGGCCATCCTCTGGACGCTGCTGGTCGAGGTGCTCGGCCTCGGCGGCTCCTGGGGCCCGCTCGCAGGCCACTTCAAGCCGATGACCGGCGGGTTGCTGTTCTGGCTGCGCCCGCAGACGATCCGGCTCCCACCGTGGCCCGGCAAGGTGCCGTTGACCAAGGGCGATTCGCGCACCGTGTTCGACGTCGCGATCTACGCACTACTTCTGATCACAACCGTTGTCGCACTGGTGCTTCCGGGTGTGCAGTCGAGCTGGCTCAACGCTGAGGCACCCACCTCGCACGGCCTGGTCAACCCGGTTCTGATCTACCCCGTGATCGCACTGCTGGTCATCATCGGTCTGCGCGACAAGGTCATCTTCATCGCAGCGCGTGGTGAGCAGTACCTGCCGGCTCTGATCTTCTTCGGCATCCTGCCCTTCGTCGACATGATCCTCGCGCTGAAGCTGCTGATCGTCACGGTGTGGGTCGGCGCAGGCGTTTCCAAACTGGGACACCACTTCTCGATGGTCATCCCGCCGATGATGTCGAATACGCCGTGGCTGACGATCAAGGCCCTCAAGCGCGCGAACTACCGCAACTTCCCCAACGACCTTCGACCGTCGAAGGTCGCAGGCGGTATCGGTCACGTGCTCGGCACCATCGTCGAAATCGCGACGCCGTTGGTCCTGCTGTTCTCGACCAACAAGTGGCTCACACTCGCCGCGGTGGTGTTGATGGTGGGCTTCCACCTGTTCATCTTCTCGACGTTCCCCCTCGCGGTGCCGCTCGAATGGAACCTCCTGTTCGCCTACGCAGCGATCTTCCTCTTCTGGGGCCACCCGGCATGGGACGGCTACGCACTCACAGATACGACGATGCCGTGGGCAATGGTCCTCATCGCCATCGCGCTGTGCTTCTTCCCGGTGCTCGGCAACCTGCGCCCGGATCTGGTGTCGTTCCTCCCGTCGATGCGGCAGTACGCAGGCAACTGGGCGTCGGCCACCTGGGCATTCGCACCCGGCGCCGAGGAGAAGCTGGAACAGCACATCGTCCGGTCGTCGCCCAACACCCGTACGCAGCTGATGGCCACGTACCCGCCCGAGGTCGCCGACGTCGTGATGCATCAGATGCTCGCATGGCGGTCGATGCACAGCCAGGGTCGCGCGCTGTACTCGCTGATGAGCCGCCACCTCGGTGAGGACATCAACACCTACACCCTGCGCGAAGCCGAGTTCGCCTGTAACTCGTTGGTGGCGTTCAACTTCGGCGACGGACACCTGCACGACGCGAAGATGATCGCCGCCCTGCAGCGACGCTGCAACTTCGCCCCGGGCGAGTTCCTCGTCGTGTGGATCGAGTCGCAGCCCATCCACAAGAGCATCCAGGAGTACCAGGTGATCGACGCTGCGCTCGGTGTCATCGAGCGGGGTACGTACCGGGTCAGCGATGCCATCGCCGAGCAGCCATGGCTGCCCAACGGGCCGATCCCCATCAACGTCGAATGGACGCTCGACGTTGACGCGGCCCGCGCGTTGACTGATCCTGAGGTGATGACCGAACCCAAGATGCGCGGTGCAGGCGCGCAGGAACAGGTGTAGCCGGTGACCTCAGCGGTCATAGTCGGCGGCGGGCCCAACGGGCTCGCCGCCGCCCTGCACCTCGCCCGCAACGACGTCGAGGTCACCGTGCTCGAAGCCGCCGACACCGTCGGCGGTGGCGCGCGGTCGGGGGAGCTCACGCTCCCCGGTGTCATCCACGACCACTGCTCGGCGTTTCATCCGCTCGCCGTCGGATCGCCGTTCTGGCGAGACGTCGGACTCGAGCAGTACGGACTCGTGTGGCGGTGGCCCGAGATCGATTGCGCCCACCCGCTGGACTCCGGCGAGGCAGGCCTGCTCTACCAATCCATCGACGAGACCGCCGCGGCGCTCGGAGAGGATGGTCGACGCTGGCGCCTGTTCTTCGGTGATGTGGCAAGCGGATTCGACGACCTGTCCGCCGATCTGCTGCGCCCGATCATCAATATCCCTCGGCATCCCCTGCGGCTGGCCGCATTCGGGCCGCGGGCGCTGCTTCCGGCGTCCGCCGTCGCACGTGTGTTCCGCACACCGCGGGCGCGGGGGCTGTTCGGAGGTATCGCCGCGCACGCGTTCAACCGCTTGGACCGTCCGATGACCGCGTCGCTCGGCATGATGATCGCCGCGAGCGGTCATCGCTACGGATGGCCTGTGGCAGAAGGGGGTTCGGGGGCGATCATCGACGCCGTGGTGTCGGCGCTGCGCTCGTACGGCGTCAAGATCGAGACCGGTGTGCGGGTCAGCGCCCGCACCGATATCCCCGACGCCGAGCTCGTCCTCCTCGACCTCTCACCCGAGCAGGCTCTCGCCATCTACGGCGACGAGATGCCGTCGAGGATCGCGCGTTCGTATCGGCGATACCGCGTCGGATCGTCGGCGTTCAAGGTCGACTACGCGATCGACGGCGACATCCCGTGGACCAACCCGGACTGCGGTCGTGCCGGAACCGTGCACCTCGGCGGCACTTTCGACGAGGTGGCCTCCACCGAAGCCAGTCGCGCCGGCGGTGTCATGGTGCCGAATCCCTTTGTGCTGCTGGGTCAGCAGTACGTCGCCGACCCCACTCGGAGCGCCGGCAACGTCAACCCCGTGTACGCCTACGCCCACGTTCCCAAGGGGTACGAAGGCGACGCCACCGACCTCGTCACGCAGCAGATCGAGCGCTTCGCACCGGGCTTCCGCGACCGGATACTCGCTACGCGCAGCACGGGAACCCGCCAATTGCACGACTACAACGCCAATTTCGCCGCGGGCGACATCATCGGCGGTGCCAACGACGGGCTGCAGATGCTGATGCGACCACGCACAGCACTCGACCCGTACTGGCTCGGCGTCGACGGCGTGTACCTGTGCTCACAGTCGACGCCGCCCGGCGCCGGAGTGCACGGACTGTGCGGTGTCAATGCCGCGACGGCGGCACTGAAAAGGCTGGAGCGCAAGCGGTGAGTGCCTCGGTACCTGGTCTGCCACTGCACGATTCGCAGTTGCCGCCGTCCATCACGCCCGAGATGCGCGCGGCAGTCGCGCAGGTGGGTAAGCGGTTGCGGGAGAACGAGTCCGAGATCGTTCGCTATCTCACCGCGTTGATGGCCCGCGATATCGACCAGCTCGATGTCGATCCCGCACTGGTGGAGATGCTCGAAGCCAGTGTGCACGGCAACGTGTCGACGATCCTGCATGTGCTGAGCAACACATCCCCGTCGAGCACCTCCAACCGACGACTGCCGCGGTCGAGTACGCGCTGCGCCTCGCCCAGCGCGACGTACCGTCGAACTCATTGGTACGTGCGTACCACATGGGGCAGAACGAGATGCTGCGCATCATCTTCGGCTACGTCGACGAGCTCGATCTCTCCAAGCACGAGAGCCTCGTGGTGATGCGTCGAATCTCCGACGTCGTCTCGCAGTACATCGAGTGGATCACCCTCTACGTGTTCCAGGCCTACGAGGACGAGCGTCGACGCTGGATCGGCGCCGAGGGCAACGTCTTGTCTTCGCGCATCCACGAGATCCTTCGGACGCCCGACGTCGACGCCGACTCCTTCGAGCGCGAGTCCGGCTATTCCCTCGACCAACATCACGTCGCGGTGATCATGTGGTCGGATGACGAGGGCTCGAGAGATCTCGCGGTCCTCGACCGTGCCGCGCGGATGATGGCCACCAAGCTGTTTGCCGAGGGGCCACCGCTGATCACCGCGATTGATCGCACCACCGCCTGGGTCTGGCTGCCGCTGGGGCGTAGCAACCGCATCGTGGAGACGTCCGACGTCGCGCAGCGGGTGACCCTGCCGGCAGGCGTGCGCGTGGCGTTGGGACTCAACGCCTCCGGCATCGCCGGTTTTCGACGCTCCCACGAGCAGGCGCTCGCGGCGTGGGGTCTCGCGACGATGCCCGGCAGTCTGGTCGCCGACGTCGTCGGGTTCGGCGACCGCGGAGTGGCTGTGGTGTCGAGGCTGGCCCGCGACCTCGAATTCACCCGCGCGTGGGTTCACGAGATCCTGGGCGCGCTGTCCGAGGACTCACCGAACGCCGCCGCACTCCGCGAGACGCTGTCGGTCTACTTCGCCACCGGCGAGAGCCACCTACACACCGCCGAGAAGCTCAACCTCCACCGCAACACCGTCAAGTACCGCGTCGACAAAGCCATGCGCGACACCCGCACCACCGACCGCCTCGACCTCGCCCTGGCCCTGACCGTGTGCGAGTTCCTCGGCACCGAGGTGCTGGCCCAGGACTGACGTCGACCGGGCGCTAAATACCGCCGACTGGGCGCTCTATCTCGCCGACTGTGCGCTAAATCCCGTCGACCGTGCGCCAAATCCCGCCGACTGTGCGCTCTATCTGGCCGACTGTGCGCCGACGGTCAGCCGACGAGGTGGTGGTCGCGGCGCTGCTGGGCCCACGGATCGTCGACGCGGCTCGCCGCGACCCCGGCGCGGTCGCCGGACTTGAACGCGACCAGGATGCCAAGGCACACGCCGACCACGCCCGCGACGAGAGCGGCAATGACAACCTGCTCGATCCGCGGGTAATACACGGCAACGGTGATCGACGCCGCGACCACAGTCAGAAGGCAGACGGCAAACCCGACGACCCGGGGGACGGTCGTCGTGGATCCGCGGTGGGGGTCGGGTAGCAGCACGGCAGCGCCGACGATGAGCAACGTCGAGATCGCGACATCGCTGGGGCGGTGCCAGCCCGCCGCCACGAGGCCGAAGTCGATGATCGCCGCCCAGGTTCCGCCCAGCGCGGCAACCCACGGACGTAGTAGTGGGGGAGCGGCCAGAGTCACCGCAACGACCAGCGCCGCGATCGCGGCGGCGTGTCCGCTGGGCGCCGAGTTGTTGGTCTCCGCGATCCAGTCGTGGAAACGCGGGCGGTACGTGCCGTCGCGCAGAGCACGGATGAGAACGATGGTGACCGGCGGAAACAGCAGAAGCGTGGCGGCCGTCGCGATCCGTGATCCGACGCCGCGCTGGCCGCGTTCAGAAGGCAACACCGCACCGAGCACTACGAGCAACACGACGATTGCCGCACCGATGACCCAGGTCAAGGGATTCGAGACGACGCTCATAGACAGCCAGTACGGCACCTGCGTCGCGGCCGGGAGTTCACGCCCGTACTCCAGGAGCCGCTGATCGATGACCTGTCCCGCCGATGTCCGCACCGCGAAGACGAAGATGCCTCCTGCTGCGGCGAAAGCCAGGAGCGCTGCCAGCACAGCACTGACCACATACCCAAGGGGTCGGCGGCCACGTGTCTGGCGCACGGCGGACAGAGAACTCACCGGGTCACTGTATCGGCAGAACCTGGGAGAAATCTGGGATGCGGGCGTGGCGAGTCGCCGCTGTTGATCAATTCGTGTCTGTGGATGACGGAATGGTCGCGGCGAGACAGCCGTAGCCGCTTCGTTTCACACGAGTAGACAAAGTGTCACACACGTCAACGCACTTGTCATTCAGCCGAAACACACGCCGGGTCTCATATAAGGGAACGAAGTCCACTCACATGAAATCACCACGAATCGTCGATTAAATCAGGCGAAACGGAGTGAACCGGACTTTCCCCATCAGAATAGGAGAAACAATGTCGATCGACAGCACGAGCGCCCTTGAGTTCCGCGTCACGCCGGGTGCCTGGGAGAACCTCCCCAAGATGCCCGACGCCGAGTACCCCGGTACCGAGGGCTTCATCGGCGATGTCTACGAGAACCCCGACGGCAGCGAGATGTGCAGCGGGTACTTCGAACTCCGCCACACCGACTCGCCGCTCTACTACGAGTACGAGTACGACGAGATGAAGGTCGTCCTCGAAGGCGAGTTCCTCCTCGAGAACAAAGAAACCGGACAGAAGACCGTCGCAAAAGCCAAGGACGCCATCTTCTTTCCCAAGGGCTCCAAGATCTACTTCAGCACCCCCGACTACGCGCTCGCGTTCTACGCTGGCCAGCGCGATTCGACGCTCCTCTAGAACGATGTCGCAGCTCGCATACTCGAGCGTTCCGGCCTGGGCTCGCACGCTGGGTGAGGCCGCACCGCTGAGCACTGACCTTCCCGACGCCACGGGCAGGGAGTACGTGCTCATCGGTGTGGGCGATCCCCATGCGCAGCCCGCGGCCGGCACGCCGTCGGCCGTCGACATGGTGCGCGCGTGGGCACATGCGCTGTCTCCAGAGGTCCGACGATCCGTGCTCCTCGGTGATCAAGCAGACAGTCTCGCCGGCCAGCTTCGAGAAACACTGCGCGACAGCACTGTTGGTGTCCGCGTCGTGATCACCGGACCTGCCGGCTCGTGTCTGCGCTTGCGCGCCACCGCGATCGACGCTGGACTCGAGGACGACGAGATCAGCGTTGTCCCCGTCGGTTCCGGTCCGGTCGACGTCTTCTGCTCACACTGTCGCACCACGACCCGCACGGTCGCGGCCATCGACGACGTGATCTCGTGCGACGGCTGTGCCCGCGACCTCCTTGTCTACTACCACGTTTCCCGACGCACCGGCGCCTTCCTCGGCTTCATGGTCGACGCCGAGACCGCCGAACCCCCAGGAGTCCCGCGATGACAGCACTTGCGGATGCCGACGCCGCGCCCGCCACGCCGCCAACAGCGCCCCGGTCGACGACGCTGATATTGACGGTGACGTCGATCACCAACAGCGCCAACGGGATACGGACGATCACGCTGGCACACCCGAACGGCTCGGCACTGCCCGGATTCGTCCCCGGCAGTCACCTCGTCGTCGCGGCAGGGACACATTCCAACGCCTACAGCCTCGTCTCCGACGGCGCGAATCCCACCGAGTACACCATCTCGGTGCTCTTCGTCGAAGAGGGCAACGGCGGTTCGCGATGGCTGCACGACGAACTCGTCGAGGGCGATCAACTCGAAGTCCGGCCTCCCCGAAGCGCATTCGCCCCCGCTGCCCGCGCCGCGAAACACCTGCTCGTCGCAGGCGGAATCGGGGTGACGCCCATCGTGTCACACCTCCGCGCGGCAGCGAGGTGGCAGCGAAACGTGCAGGTGCTCTACGCATTCCGCCCCGGCTACGCCGCACACGTCGACGATGTGTCCCAACTGGCCGGATCCCAAGCCGAACTCTTCACGACGCGGGCGGAGTTCTCCACGAGACTCGCCGCGACACTCGAAGAGCAACCGGTCGGGACGCATCTGTACGTCTGCGGTCCCGCCGGCTTCATCGATCACGTCCTCGACGCGGCAACCGCTGCGGGCTGGCCGTCGTCGCGTCTGCACTCCGAGCGGTTCGGCATCGACGCGCTGGATGCGGGAGATCCGTTCCGCGTCAAACTCACTCGCAGCGACCGCACACTCGACGTTCCGTCCGGGATAAGCCTCCTCGAAGCACTCGAGGCGAACGACATAGCTGTCCCCAACCTCTGCCGTCAGGGCGTGTGCGGCGAATGCCGGATCGACCTGTGTGGCGGAGACGAACCCATCCATCGCGACCTGTTCCTCACCGATGACGAGAAGAAGTCGCGCACCGCCATCATGCCCTGCGTCTCACGCGCAGGTGCCGGATGCACCCTGGAGGTATCGCTGTGACCACGGCCCCGGTCCGACGAGAGACGACGACCCCAGATCTTCTTTCCGCCTTCCCATTTCCCTTTGTCGACGACATCTACCGGTACAGCACCAACGTCGAACCCGCCAACCAACAGGTGATCACACCCGCCGGCCAGTGGGGAGATTCGGTCGCCGTCATCGACTCCGAGTATCGCAACGAACTCGCCGAACGCGCCGCGGTCCTCGATGCCGACCCGACCCGACGAGCGGTCCTACCGCACATGCGACCCGCCGCCTGGGACGCGCTCATGACCATGCTGCGCGAACTAGCGCACGCCTACCCCGACACCATGCATCTGACGTCGGTCGGACACGACGAATGGCATTGGCGCAACGACCTTCTCGACGACGAGCGCACCTTCCGCTACGGCGAGGAAGCGAGCCTGGGCGACGACCCGCTGCACTACCTCTCGACTCAGGTTCAAGAAGACATCGCCCTTCTCGACCAGCGCGACGACCAGCTCTTCGTCGATGCGGGCGTCATCACCTTCGCCGCCGACTGGAGTTTCGGGTTCGACGTCGGGATGAGCTTCCTGGAGATCCACGGCCCGGTCCCGCGGGTGCGCAAGATGGGCGTCATCACGCGCGCACACGAGTTCCTCAAGCGCCTGCAACCACACGAACCGTATCGCCGTACCAATTGGACGATGACCATCGGACGTCGCCTCGACGTCTCCACAGAGCGCTACCCCGAGTGGGGCCCGGATCGCGAGATGATCCAACATGTCGACGACGCCGAGTTCGGACGTCTCGTGCACCTGCGCGTCGAGGTGCAACACCTCATTCGACTCCCCGATTCCGGCGCGATCATGTTCGTGATCCGCACCTACCTGTTGCCACTGGAGGCATTGGCAACGGTCGAACCGTGGCGGACTCGCGCCGCAGAGGTCTTCGCCGAGCTCCCCGACGACATGGCCGACTACAAGGGCATCATCAAGTACCGCACACGTGCGTCGGAGTGGCTCCGCACGCACGCGGGTCACCAGCCCTCAGCCGACGACAACATGACTCCCACAACAGAACTCGACGCCACGCAAGACATCGCGACAGAACCTACTCACGGCCTGCCCGAGTGGCCGTCGCGACCACCAGAGGTCGACGCCGCGGGATCGGAGTTCCTCATCGTCGCAGCCGGGGCCGCCGACGAGACCGCGCACACCGCACGCGCCTGGGTGCGCACCGCCGAGAGCATCGGCCCGACACGCCTGCTCGTGCTCGACTCACTGACACACGACGACGACCGAACTTCGCTGATCGACGCCCTGGCCGCAACCCACACGGGCGCAAGGATTCTGGTGACCGGGGGCCAGTACGACGTACTCACCGCACTGGCACTAGCACGCGAGTCGGGTGCGATCGCCGACGAACTCGCGGCGTTCGTCACCGACACGACCGATCTCCCGGTGTACTGCGCACACTGCCGGGACACGTTCCGTGGGGTAGGAAGTCCGGGCGGCGTCGTCGAATGTCCGGGCTGCACAAGACGTCTGGAGATCCATGAACACCACTCGGCGTCCCGTGGCAGCTTCCTTGCTTCGGCCGTCGACGCCAGGGACCTGGAGGCACTCTCATGACGATCACGGCGGCACCCGCCCACCTACATGACGGCTATCAGACCGGAGCGCGCACGATGCGAGTCGTCGAGGTTCGACCTCTCACCGACGCCATCACCCACTTCCGCTTCGCGCCCATTGACGGGACGCTGACCTCGTATCAACCAGGTAGCCACCTGATTGTGCAGGCCGGTGCCACGCGTAACGCGTATTCGCTTGTCGACGACGGAATGTATCCCGACTCGTACGGAATCTCCGTGTTGCGCAAAGACACCGGGCGAGGTTCGCAGTGGTTGCACACCAACCTCGTCGAGGGTGAACTGATCGAAATCGAAGGTCCGCGACCGATGTTCGCGCCTGTCCTCGACCAACATCGTGCTCTGCTCGTTGCTGGCGGTATCGGCATCACGCCGATCCTCTCGCACGCCCGTGCCGCAGCGCGAGAAGGTCTGCCGGTGGAGGTCGTGTACTCCTACCGACCGGGGCAGGGCGCACATCTCGACGACCTGCGAGCGCTCGCTGATCTCTCCGACGTGACTGTCTACGAGGCGACCAGTGTCGACGAGACAATCGAGCTCCTCACCAAACGACTTGCGGCCCAACCGCTGGGGACTCACGCCTACGCCTGCGGACCCGCACCGCTACTGGACTCATATACGCGGCTGGCATCAGCCGCAGGCTGGCCGGCAGCGCGCGTCCATCTCGAGCGATTCACCGCACCCGAGCAAGACCCCGGCGATCCCTTCACGGTGAGCTTGGCCGACGGCACTGCGATCGACGTGCCGCCCGGCGTCTCCCTGCTCGAACGATTACTCGACAACGGTGTCGACGTCGGCAACATGTGCAGACAGGGCGTCTGCGGGGAGTGCCGCATCCCCGTGCGCGCCGGCGAGATAACCCACCGCGATTACGTGCTGTCCGACGACGAGAAGGCGGCGGGCGACGCGATGCTCTGCTGCGTCTCGCGCGGCGCAGGCGACTTGGTCCTAGACGTAGCCCGACCCGCCCCGCCCAGCTGATCGACCCGCCCACCGTTGATCGAGCCGACCACCGCTGATCGAGCTTGTCGAGATCACCCACCCGCTGACCGAGCTACACCCCGCTGATCGAGCCGACCACCGCTGATCGAGCTTGTCGAGATCACCCACCCGCCGACCGAGCCGACCACCGCTGATCGAGCTTGTCGAGATCACCCACCCACCGAGGAGCACCCGCCATGGACTTCACTCTCCCCGAGACCGCAACGGCGGTGCGCGATCTCGCCGCCGACATCGCGACCAAGATCAGCACCTCCGAGCGAGTCGCTGCGCTCGAAGCCTCGTCGGCGCCACTCGACGACCAGCTCTGGCGTGAACTCGCAGCCGCGGGCCTGCTCGCTCTCGAACTCCCCGAAACCCTCGCGGGCGACGCCGCAGGCGAGCTCTCGACCGTCGAGAACACCGCCGTCGCAGAGCAACTCGGCACGCACCTCGCCCGCGTCCCCTTCGGACAGCACGCGATCGCGGCCGGCCCGATCCTCGCCCGATACGCCGCCACGACGCTCGCAGCCGAGCTACTGCCCCGCCTCGCCGACGGCACACTCATCGCAACCGCCGCCGTCGAAGAAGACCTCGGCGACGACGCGCTCTCGCCCACAACCACTCTGACCAAAACCGACGACGGATACGTGCTGCGCGGCAGCAAGATCAACGTCGGCTATGCCGCTGCGGCAGGGCTGCTGTTGGTCACCGCACATGATTCCGATTCGGTCGCGGTCGCGGTCGTCGATGCCTCCACCACCGGCATCACGATCACCGAAACCCGCTCCACCGGCCTCACTCCGACCTATCACGTCGAATTCTCCGACGTCGCACTCGACGATGCCCATGTCCTGCACGGCGTCGACGTCGTATCCGACCTCGTCGATCGCCTCACCCTCGCGGTCTGTGCTGAGCAGTCCGGGGTGCTCGCCGCCGCGCTGGACGCCACCGCACGCTACGCCCGCGAACGTGAACAGTTCGGGCGGCCGATCGGCTCGTTCCAGGCCGTCGCGCAGCGCCTCGCGGACGGTTACATCGACGTCTCGGCGCTGTCGCTGACCACCACCCAGGCCTCGTGGCTCCTCGCGCAGTCCGACGAGGGTTCGTCCGGCGACCCCGAACACCCCGAAACCACCGGCAGCGCAGACGTTTCCGCTGCCATCGCGACCGCGAAGTTCTGGGCAGCGGAGTCGGGGCATCGAGTGGCGCACACGGCCGTCCATGTCCACGGCGGCGTCGGATTGGATACGAGCCATCCCACGCACCGATACTTCCTGCGCGCCAAGCAGAATGAATTCACCCTCGGATCTGCCAACACATCGCTCCGACGGCTCGGCGACGCGCTCGCGGCTGACCCCGCATGACGAATATACCGTCGTGACCGTCACCGATCTCCTGTCGAAGCTGGCCGACGTCACCGACCGCGGACTTTACGTCGACGACGAATTCGTCACGTGGAGTGAGCATCTACGACGCTCCGCGCAACGCGCAGCCGCTGTCACCGGCCTGTTGACCGACGGTCGACCGCCCCACGTCGGCGTGCTGATGAGCAACGTCGCCGAGTTCAGCTATCTGATCGCTGCGGCGGCGCTCGGCGAGTTCGTCGTCGTCGGCCTCAACACCACCCGACGTGGCGCCGCCCTCGCCGCCGACATCGCCACCGCCGACTGCGATCTGGTCCTCACCTGCTCCGACACCCGGCACCTCCTCGCCGACGTCGACGTCGGCGCGCGAACTATCGACGTCGACTCCAACGAGTGGCCGAAACTACTTGCACCCCAAGTCGATACACCCGTCAAGTTCCCCGCTTCCGCCGACGACGATCTGCTGATGCTGATCTTCACGTCCGGCACCACCGGCGAACCGAAGGCGGTCCGCTGCACCCATCGCACGTTCGCCGCAAGCGGCACGATGCTCGCCGAACGCTTCGACATCGGCCCCACCGACAACATCTACCTCTCGATGCCGATGTTCCACTCCAACGCCACCATCGCCGGCTGGTCGGTCGCGGTGGCAGGTGCAGCGTCGATCACGTTGCGGCGCAGGTTCTCTGCGAGCGCCTTCCTACCCGACGTTCGCCGCTACGGCATCACCTACGCCAACTACGTCGGCAAGCCACTCAACTACATCCTGGCGACGCGCGAGAACCCCGACGACGCCGAGAACCCGCTGCGGATCGTGTACGGCAACGAGGCGTCGGAACGCGATCGACGACGCTTCGCCGCCCGATTCGGCTGCAGCGTCATCGACGGCTTCGGTTCCACCGAGGGAGGTGTCGCCATCACCCGCACTCCCGACACTCCCGACGACGCCCTCGGACCATTGCGCTCACCGACAGCCATCGTCGACCCGGAAACCGGCGATCCCACACCTCCGGGCGAGATCGGCGAGATCGTGAATACTTCCGGCCCAGGACTTTTCAGCGGCTATTACTGCGACGACGCCGCGACTGCAGAACGCATGCGCGGCGGGGTTTATCACACCGGCGACCTCGGCTGGGTCGACGACTCCGGCTACATTCACTTCGCCGGACGCCTCGGCGAGTGGATGCGCGTCGACGGCGAGAACCTCGGCGCCGGACCGATCGAGCGAATCCTACTGCGCAACAGCCATATCCAACAGGCCGCCGTGTACGGGGTGCCCGTCGAGATCGGCGACGAGATCGAGGCAGTTCTGGTCGCCCCAACACTCGCGCCATCAGAGTTCGCCGACTTCCTCGCCGCCCAGAGCGACCTCAGCCCCAAGCAATGGCCCCACCGCGTGCGCATCGTCGACGAACTACCCGAGCCCGCGACCTGGACGCGCCACGGCCGCACGTACGCCTGACCGCCAACCCCGCCACCGCCGCTTCGCCCGGCCTGCACCGCCCGACCGTCGTCCCTGCCCGCCGCGCAGAAACTAGGGGAAGGATTGTTTCCCCCAGTCTCCGACCTCTCCCCGCCAAACTTCGCGCGGAAACCCCAGAAACCCGAGGAAAGATCGCGCCCCGTGCCCCCGGCCCTATACGCCGGGCTCCCGCGCCCTGCACCCCAACCATCATCGGCACGACGACTTGTCCACAACGCCGCGAAACTGACCTACTTATCCACAGACCGCCGTCGTCGACGACTCCCTTCCGCGACTTTCAGCCACGATCAGTCCGTGACCACATTCCCCGTATCCGACCCCGAAGGGTCCACCTCCGCCAGCCGAATAATCTACCGACGCAGCGTAATCGGCGAGGGCGGCACCGACCGCGACATCCGACGTGCGCTCAAAGAGCGACAGATCGACCGATTGCGCCACGGCTCGTACGTGTCGTCTTCCGCGTACGCCGACCTCGAAGACCACGAACGCACCGAGACCAGATACCGCGACACGGTCGTGGCCGCGGCACGCAGCGGCACCTCCCGCCGATTCCTCAGCCATCAGTCCGCGGCGGCCATGCTCGACGTGCCGCTCCTCGACCCCGACCACTCAGTCGTGCATTTCGTTTCAGAGCGCTCCGGGCGCACGTCGCCGGGACTCGTCATCCACCAGGCACCGATCCCCGACCACCATCTGGTGACCGTCGACGGATTCCAGGTCACGTCGATCGGGCGAACCGTCTGCGACGTCGCACGTCTCGGTACCTTCCGGCAAGCTGTGTGCGCCCTCGACAGCGGGCTCTACCAAGGGCGCATACGCGAGCAACCCGTCGACCTTCAGCCCATCGTCGACGCGCTCGGCCCCTGCCACGGAATCAACGTTCTCCGAACTGCACTGATCCTCGCCACCGACCAGTCGGAATCGATCGGCGAAACGATCAGCCGCTGCGTTCTCTGCGACGCCGAACTCCTCCCGAACCCCGAACTGCAGGTCGTCATCACACTCCCCGACGGCACCACGTACCGCTGCGACTTCGGCTGGCGTGATGCGACGGGCCGACTGCGCGTCGTCGGCGAGTTCGACGGTCGGACCAAGTACCACCGCCAGTCCGCGGCCAGCGGCGGTGCCCTTCCCGAAGACGTGATCTACGACGAGAAGCTGCGCGAGGACGCCATCCGAGCCCGCGACATCGCCGTCGTGCGCTGGAACTGGAACGACCTCGCCGCCCCTCGACGCCTCGTCGGACGAATCTACGATGCGTTGCAGCGCAGCGGCGTCGTCGAGTGACCAGCGACGTCGAGTGTCCGTCCGCGGCACAAACTAGGGGAAACAATCCTTCCCCCACTCCCACACCCTTCCCCGCCAAACAACACGGGGAAACCTCAAAACCCCACGGAAAGAACCCTTCCCCTACTTCCTGCCCGGCCACCAGCCCCGCGCCCGCCCAATCCCGACCCAGCCAACAAAACCGCGATTCGACGTCCCGCCCGCGCAGAAACTAGGGGAAACAATCCTTCCCCCACTCCCACACCCTTCCCCGCCAAACAACACGGGGAAACCTCAAAACCCCGT
>NZ_LZMI01000039.1:0-594 GCF_001665475.1 Gordonia sp. 852002-51296_SCH5728562-b
CAAACACCCGCGGCACGGGTTCCGGCGAGCGTGGGCGCACCTGCGCTTCGACGACGGCATCGAGATCAACAAGAAGAGGGTGCATCGACTGTGGAAGGAGGAGGGCCTGCAAGTGCGGCGTGCTCCGCGGCGCAAACGGGTCGGCCAATCGTCGGTGCCGGTCGTGGTCGCGGACGCACCGAAAGTGGTGTGGGCGTTGGACTTTCAGTTCGATTCCTCTGTCGACGGTAAGACGATAAAGATCGCGTCGATGGTGGACGAGCACACCCGCATGTCGTTGCTGAACATCGTGGACCGCTCGATTCCGGCTGAGCGGTTGATCGAGGAGTTGGAGAAGACGTTCGCGATCTGGGGTGGCCCGCCGATGGTGCTGCGCATGGACAACGGCCCTGAGTTCATCTCAGAAGCCCTGCAGGCGTTCTGTGCAGGGTCGGTGGGGATCTCCTACATTCCGCCCGGCACGCCGTGGAACAACGGGTTCATCGAGTCGTTCAACAACCGGTTGCGCGACGAGTGTTTGAACCGCAACTGCTGGCCCACCCTGTTGGAGGCCCGTGTGGTCATCGGCGACTTCAAGGCCGACCACAACCACCG
>NZ_LZMI01000040.1:0-24122 GCF_001665475.1 Gordonia sp. 852002-51296_SCH5728562-b
GTCAGTCTCGACAAAAGTCAGAACACTCGATCAAGCCGCACTCCCATCCTCACCGTCTCGACAGGCTCGACCAGCGGATAGCGCTCGACCAGCGGTGGGGGCAACCCCGACGAGCGGATGTAGCCCTTTTCCGCTGATTGAGCCGGCCGCGAGCGAAGCGAGTTGCCCTTTCCCGCTGATTGAGCCGGCCGCGAGCGCAGCGAGTTGCCGAGTCGAAATCACCAGCGGCGCGGCAACCCGGGCCAGCGGGTAGCCCTCGATTGCTATGGTCGAGGCAATGCTTGCCGCGGCCGATCTGACCAAGACCTTCGGGGGCGTGACCGCCGTCGACCACCTGAGTTTCACCGTCGCGCCGGGGCGCGTGACCGGATTCCTCGGGCCCAATGGGGCGGGGAAATCCACGACGATGCGCATGATCCTCGGTCTCGACCGGCCGACGTCGGGAACAGCGACCGTCGGTGGCCGCCTCTACCGCGAACTCGACCATCCATTGCGCCAAGTGGGCGCGCTCCTCGACGCCAAGTGGGTGCACCCCAACAGAAGCGCGCGCAATCATCTGCGGTGGATGGCCGCGAGCAACGACATCCCGGTCGGCAGGGTCGACGAGGTGCTCGAGATGGTCGGCCTGACATCCGTCGCAGACCAGCGGGCGGGCGGATTCTCGCTCGGTATGTCGCAGCGACTCGGGCTCGCGGGCGCACTGCTCGGCGATCCGCACACTCTGGTCTTCGACGAGCCGGTGAACGGACTCGACCCGGAAGGCATCGTCTGGGTCCGCAACTTCATGCGGGCGCTGGCCGCAGAGGGCAGGACGGTGTTCGTATCGAGCCATCTGCTCACCGAGATGTCGTTGACGGCCGACCATGTGGTCGTCATCGGCCGGGGCAGGCTGATCGCCGACTGCTCGATCTCGGAGTTCACCGCGCGGGCGCGCCCGGTGGCCCGGGTACGTACCCCGCAACCGGCGGAACTCCACCGGGCACTCGAGGCCGCTGGGCTCGCGGTGACCCCGGTCGCCGCCCAGGACGGCCGGGTGTATCTCACCGTCGCTGACGCCACGACCGACCAGGTCGGCGACGTCGCGGCGGCTGCGGGAATCGGGTTGCACGAGTTGGTGTCCGACACCCCGTCGCTCGAAGAAGTCTTCATGGCAGCCACAGCCGAGTCGATCGACTATCGGGGAGGGCAGCACTGATGGGCGCGGTGCGGGCTGAACGCATCAAGCTGACGAGCACCCGTGCGCCGTGGTGGTGCATTGCGGCGGTCGTCGTACTCGGTCTTGGTATCGCGGGACTGATCGCGCTCGTGACCCGCGGTGCAGGAGGGGTCGCCGATCAACCCGAGGGCGCAGGCACCGACGGATCGTTCGACCAGAGCAGCGCGGCGTCGGTCTATCTGATCGGTGTGAACTTCTTCGGAGTCGTCATCCTGATGATCATGGCGGTACTCGGCGTGACCACCGAGTTCCGCTTCGGGACCATCCGCACGTCGTTCCTGGCAACCCCTCGTCGCCAGAATGTGTTGTGCGCGAAGGCACTGGTGTACGTCGCGTTGACGTTTGTCGTCGTCGTGCCGTTGTCGTTGTGCAGTGTTCTGCTCGTGAAAGCGTTGAACGGCTCCGCCGCTCTCGACCTCGGCAGCGAGCAAGTGATCAGACAGATCTGGGGTACGGCGGTCTGGGCGGCACTGTGCGTCATCGTGGGGATCGGTGTCGGTGCCATCGTGCGACAGACCGCGGGTGCGGTCTCGGTGGTGTTGGTGTGGATGCTAGTCCTCGAGAACGTTGCCGCGGCCCTGCCGGTCGTCGGGCGTCGGATCGGACCATTTCTCCCGTTCCGCAACGGCTCTCGATTCCTCGACGGCGATTTTCCCGGCGACGGCTACCACTGGAATTCGTGGGTCTCGCTGGTCTACTTCGGGGTCTTCGCGGCGATCGTCTTCGCGGTCGGCGTGCTTCTGGTGAATCGACGCGACGCCGGGTAGCGAGACCCGTCAGACCAGCCAAACCCTTGAGACCAGCCAGGCCCCGTCGGGTACTCCGTTCAGGGGACAGCCTTGTCTCGTCGTGTCGGAGAGTCGCAGGTCAGTGACTAAACTCGTGACCCATGCAAGGCACTTGGCCACTGATCGAGCGGGAGCAGGAATTCCGCACGATCCAGTCCGCGCTGAATCCGGGGGGTTCGGTGTGTGGGGTGGTGCTGACGGGCGATTCGGGAGTCGGTAAGACGACGCTCGCGCGGCTGGTCACAGCGGGCACCGAAACCGGGGTGCGCTGGGTTGCGGGCACCGAGTCGGCTCGGTCGATTCCGCTGGGAGTGTTCGCGCATCTCGTCGGTCCCGCGGTGTCGAGCGACCCGGTGACCTACCTGTCAGCAGCGCGCGAAACCCTTCTCGCAGAGGGCGATACGATCATCGGAGTCGACGACGCGCACCTCCTCGACGAGTTGTCGGCGACGCTGCTCCATCAACTCGCCATCGACCGCGCAGTGCAGATCGTCGCGACCGTGCGCAGCGGTGAGGCCGTACCCGACGCCGTCACCTCGCTCTGGAAAGACAATCACCTCATTCGAATCACGTTGTCGCCGTTCACCAAAGAGCAGAGCGTCGAACTCATCGAGTCCGTCCTCGGTGGCCAGCTCGAAGAGCATTCCGCAGACCGCATGTGGGAGGCATCCGGCGGCAACGCCCTGTTCCTGCGACACCTCGTCGAAGGTGCGCGAGCTGCGCGAACCCTGCGGCAGGTCAATGGTGTGTGGCAGCTTCGCGGGCGCGCTGCGATCACCTCCGAGCTCGCGTCGCTCCTCGCCGGACGCGTCGAACAACTGCAGCCCGACGTCCTCGCCGCACTGAAGTACCTGAGCCTGTGCGAACCCCTCGACATCGACGTCCTATCCGACCTCGCCAGTGAGGAGGCCGTCGAACAAGCCGAGATCGACGGCCTCGTCCGCATCACGCGTGACGGCCGCAGCCTCAACGTCTCGTTCCACCATCCGCTGTTCGGCGAGGTCATCCGGCACGGACTCGGACTCGCGTCGTCGCGCCGACTCCGCGGCGCACTCGTCAGGGCACTCGATTCGCGTCCCAAGGACACGCCCGCGGCCCGTATTCGCCTCGCCGACTTGGCCCTTGAAAGCGACGTCGGTGCCATCGACCCATCACTGCTCGGTTCGGCGGCCCGCGACGCGCTCAACCTGGCACAGGTCCCGATGGGCGAGCGGTTCGCGCGTGCGGCAATCGCCGACGGCGGCGGTGCGGACGAGGCGGAGCTGCTCGCCCGAGCGTTGATGTGGCAGGCCCAACCCGACAAAGCGGAGCAGCTACTCGCGCAGTACCGACTCGCCGATCTCGATGAGATCAGAGCCACCCGCATCGGCGTCCTGCGCGTCGGAAACATGTTCTGGGCCATGGGCGATTCGAAACGCGCCGACGAGTTGCTCGACGAAGTGCGTGCGCGTGTCACCGAGCCCCTGCTCACGCCGATCGTCGACGCGATCGGTCGGCGTGTGCGCTTTTCGAGAACGATCTCGCGCGTGCGGTCGAGCTTTCCGACGGTGTGCTCGCGGCGTCGTCTCCGCTGCCCTGGGCAGTCGAGTGGGCGGCGTTCGGCGGCATGCTCGCCCGCGCGCTACAGGGACGCGGCGACGACGTCGCGCCCCTTGCGGCCCAGGCACGTGACGCCGAGGCGAAAACCGATGGGATGCTGCGCTTTCCGGCGGGCATCGGCGAGGTACTCGCGCTCACGCTCACCGGCCGCCTCGACGACGCTCAGGTCGCAGCACAGCGGTACGCCACGTTCGCCGACACCGCGCAGTACCTCGGTTGGGCGATGGCGGGAGAACTCGTTGCCGCTGTCGACCTAGCGCGCGGAAAGTGCACCGCCGTCACACGACGCATCGAGCAGACCCTCGCGACGCTCGACACCGACGAATACTCGGCAACCTGGAACTTCCCCGCCTACCTGTTCCTCATCGAATCGCTGTCGGCAATGGGATTGCCCGACGACGCCGACGTCGCGCTCACCCGAGCCCGCGAGCACTACGGCAGGCAGGTTGCGGTGTTCGGGCCGATGCTCGGTGTCGCTGCCGCCTGCCAAGCCGCATCCGCCGGGATGATCACCACTGCGATCACCCTCGCCAATGATGCGGCCGAGCAGGCTCGTGAGACAGGGCAGTTCGCGGTCGAAGCCGAATCACTGCATACCGCTGCACGTTTCGGTGACACCTCCGTGGCGAACAGGCTCGCTGAACTCGGCGACATCGTCGACGGTCCGCTCGTCGGTCTCTATGCGCGGCACGCGCGGGCAAGTGCCGATGGCGACGGCGTCGAACTCGATCTGTGTGCTGCGGATTTCGAGAAGCTGGGCTATCTGTTGTCGGCAGCCGACTCGGCCGCGCAGGCAAGTGTGTTGCACGACAACGCTTCACACCGTTCCGCGACGGTCGCGTCGGCAGCGATGGCCGACCGTATCTCGGCGTCGTGCGGGGGCCTGCGAACGCCTGCGCTGCAGCGTGCGGCACAACCGTTGCCGCTCACCACGCGCGAACGCGAGATCGCCAACCTCGTCGCCGCCGGACTCTCGAACAAGCAGATCGCCGAGCGCCTCGTGGTGTCCGTGCGCACAGTGGAGGGGCACATCTACCGTGCCTGCGTGAAGCTCGACGTGACCGACCGCGCCGATATCGCGGCGATCCTCACCCAACAGCGGGCGGTCGATACCTAATCTGGTGGACGTGGGCAACACACGGCCCGGAGCCGAGAGCGACCGCACGCGGTGGGGAAGCGGACTGCGACAACTGACGGCCGCCGAATGGCATGTCATCCGAGGTCGCGATCCCGACCTCGACGCCGTCGAGATTTCGGAGTTCTCCGGTCCGCTTCTCGCCGGTTGGCTCGTCATCGCGACCGTCGGGGTCCTGCCGCTCGTCGGAACACGTCTGTCCGATAGCGCCGACAGCCTGTTCGGCCCGCTGATCGGCTCCTTCGCGCTGGCGGCCGTGTGCACCACGACGGTTGCGTGGCTGCTGAGTGCGCTGATCTCCGGACTCGTCGTGCTGATCGTCTACGACGTCGGTCCGAAGGTGGCGAGTGCGGCGACCGAGGGTGCGATGCGCGGTTCATTCGCCCGGATCGAGGGCGCGGCCAGCTCTGTCACGCTCGTCGCACTGATCTCGGGGCTGATCTCGTTGGCAATCGGATTGCCGAGCATGGCGTCGAGCGACGACGAATCGTCCGTCATAGAGGAACTGCTCTCCGCCCAGGTCGCGTGTCTGCTCCTGGTGCTGATGTTGGGCTTCACCGTCGAGTCGATCAGGACGGCTGCGGAGATCCTGGGCTCCCAGGTCAGGGTTATCGGATGGCTCGGGTCGTTGGCGATCGTGCTGACCTCGTTCTATATCGCGTCGAGTGCCGGCCCGTTCGCGCCGGTCAAACTCACGCGCAACATCCTCGAGGCATGGTTGCCCGCAGAGGTCGACGGCGTGTCACGAGCGCAGGTGATCTCCGACGTCATGCCCAACAACAGCTACCTGTGGTCGATGCTGATCATCGCGCCGTTCGTGATCATCATGTGGTTCGCCACCGCATGGCGACTCGGCGCCATCCGCAATCTGCGGGCCGCCGTGCGCGTGGCGGCGGGCCAGGGCGAGACCGGGCAGGGATACGGGGACAGCGGCCAGGGGGACAGGGGCCAGGGGGACAGGGGGCCGGGCGAGATCGCTCTCGCGGCGGGTGCTCGGGACGCAGACGGCCAGGAGGCGGGCGGTCGGGACGCCGACGGCCAAGAGGCAGACGCCCGGGACACAGACGGCCAAGCGGCGGGCGGCAAGCAGCTAGACGTTCAGGAGGTCGAGGACACCGATCAGCGCGAGTAGCGCTGCGAGTGCTGCCGATCGTCGAGGTCGACATCGGTGAAGTCGATGTCCGACCTCGCGACCGAGCCGTCACCAGCGCGGCCACCGTCGATGCTCTGGCTGTCACCGACGCTGTGATCCTGAGTAGCGCTGCGGCCCGCGGCAATGCTCTGGCCCTGAGTAACGCTGCGGCCCTCGTCACCGCTGGGGTCCTTGTCGTCGAAGTCCGCGCCGTCGAAGTCCTCGTCGTCGAAGTCCTGGTCGTCGAAGTCATCGTCGTCGAAGTCGGCGGGCGCGAATCCGAAGGAGTCGATCTCATCGGACGCGGTCATATCTGAGCGCAGCTCGCCGCTCTCGAACTGATCGCTTTCGAACTCGCCCTCGTCGTACTCGTCGTCGAACTCATCGTCTTCACGTCCGCGACGCCACCCGCCCTTCATCGGGGGTGCCTCGCCGAAGTGGTCGGGATCTCCGGAGCCGTACCAGGCGACAAGCACGGCTCCCACGACAGCTCCGACGAAACCGACCAGCGCAAGCCAACCGAGGCCCGGCTTGGCCTGATCGCCGAGGAACATGACGCCGATGAGGCTCGGACCTGCCGTTTCGCCGACCACGAGCACCGCGGTGACGCCATTGACAGCGCCGAGCTGCAATGCGACGGTCTGCACGAAGAATCCGACGGCTCCCGCGACCGCGATGGTCCACGCTGCGGGATCGAGGAGCAGTCGGACGGGGTCGAAGGGGTGGATGCCGTCGAGGATGCGCACGGCGATGGCGATGACACCGAACAGCAGGCCTGCGGCAGCGCCACCGGCGATAGCGCCGTGTCGGCCGAGTCGGTACACCGACAGCAGCGCCAGCACGCTCAGGACGATGGTGGCGAAGAACAACAGCCAGTGGAATGAGTAACCACCGGAATCGCCCGTCTGATGCGACGACGACATGCCGAGAAGGCACAGCGAGAACACGACGAGCCAGATGGCGACCCAATCGCGGGTGTGCAGCGCAATGTTGAGCATGATGGTGCCCAGCAGTGCCGTGATCACCAGGTTGGCCGAGACGATCGTCTGCGACAAGAACAGCGGCAGGTAGCGGGCCGCGACAGCGCCGCCGGCGAATCCAACAGTCACCAGGACCGTACCGAGGATGAACGCCGGGTCGACGAAGGTCGACGCCGTGGAGCGAAGTGTCGGCCCACCTGCGGCGTTGGTGGTCTCGATACCCTCATCACGCTCGGTCTGCGCGGCACGACGAGCCCCGAGGGCGCGCAGCACCGTCGACATGCCGTAAGCCACCGCGGCGAGGCTCGCCGCGATGACGCCGATGAGGAACATGCGACCTACCTCTCGTCCTATTCGCGGTTCGTTATCCGGTCAGCCCACCCGACTCGCGCCCAGTGGACGGGAGCCGAGGAGTCGTCGGGCACTGGCTCGTGCAATCGCCAGCGGTCGTGCAATCACAGCGTTTGTGCAATCGCAGCGGTTGTGCGATCGCCAGCGGTCGTGCAGTAGAGACTCCCCCGATAACCACAACTCATCGGTTAACGGTCGGCAAGCGAGTTATTATTCCGCTCTCAGTATCCACTGAGGTACCGACAATCTGATCGGTGCCCTGATCGGCGCCCGTCTCGAGGTCTATCGCCGCCGATGGGAGGACTGTCATCCCGCCCGCGTCGGACGGTCGGGGACCACTGACTAGACTCGCGATGTGGCGACATCCCCGAAGAAGCACGTCCTGATCACCTTCGGCCGCTCTTTCCTCACGCTGAACCTGGCGAGGCTGATGTCGGCGGCAGGTCATCGGGTGACCGTCGTCGACAGCATTCCGATCGGTGTCAGCCGCTTCTCCAACTCGGTCGACGCATTTCACAAGGTGCCTGCACCAAAGTTCGAGCCCCGCGACTACTGCCGCGAACTCGCTCGCATCGTCGTCGACGAGAAAGTCGACATGGTCATTCCCATCCACGAGGAAACCGACATCCTGTCGATGATGGTGGGACTGTTTCCCCCGGAGTGCGAAGTGTTCCTGTCCGACTTCGACACCGAGAACAAGCTGCACAACAAATACGACTTTCAGCGCGAGCTGGTCTCCCTGGGCATTCCGACACTGAAGTTCGCCGTCGTCGAAGGACCCGACGACGCCGCAGCCCTCGACTTCGACGTTCCGTTCGCGTTCAAGCAGTGCTACTCGCGCGGGTCGCAGAAAGTACACAAGATCACTCCCGGACAGAATCTCGATTGGGTCGAATACGATTCGACGAATCCGTGGCTGGCCCAGGAGTGGATGGAAGGCAAGCGGTATTGCACCTACTCGGTCTGCCGCGACGGCAAAGTCAACGCGCACGCCACGTACCCCGTCAGCTATGCGATCGGCGGCAGCTCGTGCCTGTCGTTCACCTCCATCGAACACCAACCGATCCTTGACTGGATCACCGAATTCGTTGCGGCGCAGAGCTTTACCGGACAAGCCGGGTTCGACTTCATCGAGGGCGCCGACGGCAGCATCTACTGCATCGAGTGCAACCCGCGGTCGACGAGCGGGATCATGATGTTCCGCCCCCACAATGACGTTCCCGCAGCGTTCTTCGGCGACAACGACGACCTGATCGTTCCCGACTCCGACGTCGACCGCATGATCGGCCTCGGCATGCTGCTCTACGGCTGGACGAAGGCATCACGCCAGGGGCGGTCGATGCGCCAGTTCTGGAAGGACTTTCACTCCTACGAGGACGTCATCTTCGAGCGTGGAGATATGAAACCCGGAATCATGCTGCCTGTCGCCTACGCGTCGATCCTGCGTGACTGCCGCCGCTACCACGTCGGTCTCGCCGAGGGCTTCATGCACGACCACGAATGGGACGGCCACCCGATCTGAGCTACGCCGGGCCGCGAAAGCACTGACACCGCGTAGAAACTCACACCGCTTCGGCCCTCAGACCGCGCAGAACTCACACCGCGCCGTGCTTCACACCGCGTCGGCGTCGACCTTGTCGCCCCCGACGTAGACCTCGGCGATCGCAGGTTCGCGCATGCCCATCAGGAGCGCGAAAAGTGTTTGGTCGCGCGCTCTTTGCGGGTCGTCGTCGCGAACTCCGTTGCGTAGCATCCGTTCCAGCGGCGGCCATTGCTGTGGGTCGATCACCAGGAAGTCGGCCTCCTTGCCGACGTCGAAGTTGCCGAAGCGTGATTCGGCGTCGAGAGCCCGTGCGCCTGCGAGGGTTCCGCTGAACAACATCTGCGCCGGATGCATTGCGACGCTTGCCTCGCCGGGCTCGGAGATGTGCACCTTGTAGGCGTCGCCTGCGACCTTCGAGATGAGCCATTCGTCGCCACCTCCGCAGTCGCTGCCCAGCGCGATGGTCACGCCCGCGTCGACGGTGCGGTTCCACGGCATGGTGCCCGAGCCGAGGAACAACTGCGACGTCGGGCAATGCGCGATCGACGTGCCGGTCTCTGCCATCCGGGCCAACTCTGCGTCGGTGCAGTGGACGCAGTGGGCCAGAACGGTGCGCCTGCCGAGCAGGCTCTCGCCCCCGACGGCCGAACCGGGGAGGAACTTGCCGTCGTAGGTGTCGAGGTAGCACTCCACGTCGAAGAGTTGCTTTACCAGGTCGACCTCGCCGGTGCCGGGCCGATTGTTCTCGTTGAGGTGCGTGTGGACGTAGACGCCGCGGTCGCGTACCTGCGCGTACAGCTCTCCGAGCGCTGCGAGGGTCTGCGTTGTCACCGACAGCGTGAAGCGCGGCACGATCGCGGTGAGTAGCCGAGCGGTGTCGGGGTTTCCGGTGTCGGCCGCGTGCCACCGGTCGATCTCGGCGGTTGTCAGTGCAATCGCGTCTGACTCCGAGGTCATCAGCGGGGCAGCCGAGTCCGGGCCCTGGGTCTGGATGCCGCGACCGCTGACGATGCGCAGCCCGGCGCGCCGGGTCGCCTCGAATAGTTCGTCCTGCGCCACGGGGAAGGCCGAACCGAACACCATCGCGGCCGTGGTGCCCGCGGCGATCCTGGCGCGGGTGAAGTCGCGCGCGATCGTGCGGGCGAACACCGGGTCGGCCAGTCGCGACTCCGCGGGAAAGATGCAGTTGTTCAGCCACTCCAGCAACTGGCCGCCGCCGTACGCGTTGAGCTCGTAGGTCTGCGGAAAGTGCACGTGGGCATCGACGAATCCCGGAAGCAGGAAGGCATCGCCATGGTCGACGACGACGTCCCCGGGCAGCGCGGACAGTTCGTCGAAGGGGCCGCAGAAGTCGATCAACCCTTCGGCGGTGATGACCAGCGCACCGTCGGGGATGTCGACGAGCGCAGAGTCGGCCTCGGAGACCGTCGGCGAGCCTGCGATGTGCATGATGCGTCCCCGATGGACACGACGATGTGTTCCCGTGCCACGAATCGGTGCAGTGCCGGGATTTCCTGCGGTGCCGGGATTCGCTGCCGTGCCGGGGCCTGTCACGTCGGGGGCATTCACGCGCACAACCCAACCACAGGTTCGACGGTTCGGCCTGTCGGGCCGTGCGTCATCGCGCCGGACCTGTCATCGCGCCGGACCTGTCATCGCGCCGGGCCTGTCATCGCGCCGGGCCTGTCATCGCGTCGGACCCGTCACCTCGTCAGGCCGGTCATGCGGTGCGGCCACGGCATCACTTCACGTCAAAGGCGGGACTCGTCCCGACGAACGACGACAGCGCGCCGCCGGCCCGCTTGACGTCGCCGAAGTACCGGATGCGGTGACGCCCCGAAACTCCGGAGCCGGTCGTCCAACGGATGGTCACGCTCGACGCCGTCGAACTCCCGGAGGGTCGCTTCCAGGCGAGTTCGGTGCCCCAGGTGTTGTCGTCGGCGGCCGCGACCCAGCGACCCGCCTCGTACCGTTCGACGACGAAGTAGCCGTCCTTGGCCGCGCTGCTTCCCTGCCGCACCCTGTGCACCTTGTTCGAGGGGTGCGCGCCGCAGAACTCGACCGACACCGTCTCACCGGACCGGTATGAGGTCTTCGGTCCACGCACGACGTCGCCGAAGCGTCGACCACTGATGGGGGTATCGGCGGGTACCGGGGTCAGCAGATCGGGTTGAGGTCCGCGCTGGTCCGGCGGCTTCGGGCCGCGTGACGACCGCTTCCCGGCTGCCATCTCGCGTGCGAGCCTGTCGAATTCCTGCATGTATGCGCACAGGGTATACCGACCGAAGAGGGTCTCGCCGCCCTCGTACTGCTGGGAGAGGTACTCCTCGGGAGTGGTGACGTACTGGCTGTAGCCGTTCGAGTATCCCTGCAGCAGAACGTTTTCCAATGGCAACGAGAATGCCGCCGCCACGATCCGACGCACGCGCAGCCCCGCGGTGATGGTGAACTCGGCGGGTGCTGCTGCGAGCACCAGATCGCCGATGCGGATCAGCTGGATCGGCAGAATCTGCTGAATCCACGGGTGAGGCGGCATGTAGCCGAGGGGGAACAACGGCAGCTTCGGTGCTTGGACCTGCTGAACCCATTCGGGCGGAGTGACTTTCGACGTCGCGCCGAGCGCTGCGGCGAAGGGCAGTACGGTGCCCTCCTTCAGGAAGGAGAGCTGGCTGCGCGTGTTGTCCTCGGTGCTCGTCGCCGCCGCTGCGGCACCCATGATGGCGGGGCTCGTACGTGCCGCGCGTCCATCAGGGGTGTAAGCGCCGTCGATCGCGATGTCGGAAAGGTTCAGAAAACGGTAGGCGTAGGACAGCCCGCCGGTCAGCGAGCGCCGCGGCGAATGCTCGTTCGCCGGCCTTGAACTGTCGCTGTCCGATGATCGTGCAGTTGGCGCGGTGATCCTCGGTCGGCCCGGACGGATGTAGTTTGCGCACAGCGAGATTCGGAGTCATGTCGCCCGCGTTCGTCTGCGGGAACGATGCGACGACGTCGGGGTTGCTCTGCTCGGCGAGGTACGACGCATAGCCCTTGTTGTCGATCGAAATCAACGTATTGGCGTCGGTCAACGACGTGCCGTGTGTGGCGAACCAGGTGATCTCGCCGATGACGTTGCCGCCCTGACGAAGTCGCAGCGAAGTGACCTGCGGATCGATGTGCTCGGGGAAGTGTCGACGATCGGGAGTCGGATTGTTGACGAACGCCTGCAGCGATCGGTTGGCGCTGGCGTCGTGTAGCTCGGAATGCCCGAGCTCGAGTGTGCCCGGCGCGAGCGAGTGGTGGGCAGCCACGATTGCGTCGACGAGGCCAGCCACCTCAGCGCGGTAGGAGTTCTCCCGATGACCCAACGCTGCAAGCGTATACGCGTAGTCCCAGGCGGTTCCGCCGCACGTGTTGTGGTTGTGAGTGGCGTTGAGATTGACGTTGTCCTCGGTGTAGAGGTTGCCGAATCGTTGGCGCAGTTCGTCCATCACGCCTACGCGGTGGGACTCGAACAGGCAGGCCAGATCGGCGTTGACGAACACTATGCGCTTGCCCGACGCGGCGTCGGCGATGATGTAGGCGCGCGCCCACACGCGTTGCAGCAGACCGGTGGCGACCTGGCTGAGGTCGGAGTAGCCCATCATTCCCTGGCCTGCGATGGCGCCGGTGAGATCGCCCTTGCCCGCCCCCACGAGATAGCCCGACGACGGTGCGGCCGTTGCTGTTCCGGCTCCGAGTGAGCCTGTCACGGCGATCCCGACCACGCCTGCTCCGACAGCCGCCGCGGAGGCGCCGAGGAATCCGCGGCGGCTCACTTCGCTCGGTGCGGCGTCGTCGTGTGAAGTGTGGTGCGGCGTTCCGCGGGATGCGTTGGTGCTCATCTCGACCCCCTGGTGAAATGTGGACGTTCGACTGCATGGACGATGGATGCGTTGTGGATTAGTGGCTGTTGTCGATGAGTGGACACGTGGATGCGTTGTGAATGAGTGCTAAGTGTTGTGAATGGGTGCGGAGTGGTGTGGGCGAATGGGAAATGCTGTTGGCCAATGGGAAATGCTGTGGGCCAACGGGTATGGCGGCGGCGCCGGGCGATCTATCGCACGCTGCGTACCAGCAGAACCGACACGCCGCCCAGGATTCCGAAAACTGCTGACGCGACGAACAATCCACTGAAACCGCCGGTTACCTCGACGATTGCGGCGCCGACCAGAGGTCCGAGCGCCTGCGGAACGGCCATCGCGATGTTCATGATTCCCAGGTCCTGACCGTTGTGCTCGGCGTCGGGGAGAACCTGTGTTGCCAGCGCCTGGTCGACACCGAGGAACGCGCCGAAACCAGCGCCGAGCAGTGCGGCCGCGACCATCGTCATGGGGAGGTCGGCGACGACTGCGATGCAGACAGCCGCGGCACCCTGCGACACGCCCGCGGCGAGGACGAACGGCTTTCGTCTCCCGACAATGTCGCTCAGCTTGCCTGACACCAGCGCACTGATGACGACGAACACCATGTAGACCGCTGTCACCAGCAGGATGTCGTTGTCGGCGTCGGTGGAGTGGATGCCGAACTTCAGAAAGAAGAAGAGCAGCGAAGTACCAAGGGCGTTACCAAGATTCACCAACACGCGGCCGAGTAGTGTCCACCCGAAATCGGGGTGCTCGCGTGGCGAGACCCACAGCTCGGATACGACGGCGCGCAGACTGATCCTGCCTTTGTCGTGACGCGGGATGGGTGGATCGTCGAGGTACATCACGAACGGTGCGACGCAGGCGATCAGTACGACCGCGAAAAGCGCGTACGACGGGAGGAAGCCGAGCCCGAACGCCGACACCAGCGCGATACCGATGATCACGCCGATCGCCTGCGGGGCCGACACCCAACTCGATACGACGCCGCGTTGGAAGACGGGAACCTGGTCGCTGATCAGAGCGGTCAGGGCCGCCGACACGGCGCTGAAGCCGGTCAGCGCCGCGCACCACCCGATGGTTATCGCAATGATGTTGTCGGAGAAGCCAAGTCCGATGAGCCCCGCTGCGAACAACGCGGTGCCGCCGATGATCCACGGTCGACGTCGTCCGTAGCGGCTCGTCGTGCGATCTGATAGGGAACCCGTGAGTGGGAATGCGACGAGCGCGAACACCGCGGAGATACCCGATACCACACCGAATGTGAGAACGCTTCGCTGCCAATTGCTTTCGTCGACGTTGGTGCCGATATCGAGCCAGTCGTTGATCTGGTTGGGAAGAGTGAGCTGGAATGGCGCGAGTTGCGCGAGCCAGATGCCGAGCCAGGAGAGTCCGAAGAGGCCGACCCACTTCGACGATACGCGTTGCCACGGGGTCGTCGGACTGTGGTGGGCGTCGTGATCGAGAGTCACCGTGCGTCGGTCTCCGGTGCTGTGGGTGCTTCCGGTGCTTCCGGTGCTGCATGTGTGTCCGGTTCCGACTGTGCTTCCGGTGCCGCCGCGGAGCCCGCTGTCGGTGCGGCGAGCGTGACGATCGCGGTGGCGAGTACGTCGATATTGCGGCGCGCAGCCTCGGTGTCGCGGTCGGTCAGCCACGACAGCGTCAGGCCGTCGATCGCGGAGGTCACCAGATGGGCGACCTGCGTCAGCGGTAGCTCCCACGTGATCGACATGCGGTCGGCCAGGTAGCTCAGTGCGTCGGCGACGGCGCTGCGGTATGTCTGCCACTGCTTGTTGACGGCTGCGCGATCGTGGCGGATCGCGTGTGTCGCCACCTCGAGGAGCGCGAGCTCACGCGCTGGGTCCTCTTCGAGCATGCGCAGGTAGCCGAGCATGGCTTCGCTGAGCACCTCGTGGAGGCTCGCGTCCTCGGCGACCATGTCGGCAGACAACACCGCGGTGAGGCGCTCCTGCTCGGTGATGTGCGTGATGACCTCGGTGATCAGCGCATCGCGGGAGGAGAAGATGTAGAAGAGCGCGCCCTGAGGCATCCCTGCCTCGCCGACGATCGCCCTGGTCGTCGCAGCGGCAAGCCCATCTCGTGCGATGACGCGGACTGCGGCATCGACCAGCGCTTGCCGCCGGTCCTCGAAAGTCATTCGACGCAACGAATCCCCCCTGGTCATCTGTCGGTGCGAGTTGACCATACGATCAACTGTCGACAAATGTGCGGGATTCGCTCGAAATCCGCAACAGGAGCGCGGCGATTTAACCGCGCCGCAATCGGCGCCGCCGTCAGACGGGTTCGAGTTCGCCGACGGTGATCAGGCTGCCGTCGTGCAGCATGCGCACGATCTCGTCGGCGACGTCCTCGGGGTAGGTGTAGTCGTCGATGGGTCGCGGATATGAAGGCGGTGGAAATGGGGATTCTGGTACCGCGGCTGGCGGCGTCAGCTCGGCTCGCCATCGCTCGAGTTTCTCGTCGATGATCGCGTCGAGATCGTGAATGTTGTTGGTGCGCAGTGTGTTTTCTCTGTCCGGGAACGCCGGGTCGGGGTTGGATCGCCAACCGTATCTCCCGCGATCGGGGCCGTCGGGGATCTTCTCTGTGGTGAACTGCCCGGGGCCGTCGCCGACCGCGCGGTTGTGGGGTCCGCAGGCCGGTGCGAGCTCGTCGATGTCGGTGCGTCCGCCCTTTGCCCAATCCTGTTCGGCGTGATGGATTTCGGAGTGACTGAAGGGGCGGGGGCAGTCGGGCATGGAGCATCCGCCGTACTGCGCGAACAGCATGAACCGCTGCGACTCGTTTGCGAGGCGGTTGGCTGTGCCGAAGTAGAGAGGCGCGCCGGTGTGCTCGGAGAACACGGCCAGGTGCATGACCGATTGAGCGGCCAACCGGATCAAGTCGGGCATCGGGATGTCGGCGCCGGTAGTGGTCTGTCCGTAGCCCGCGTACTCACGGAGCTGCGTGTCGGAGATGCGTACGACGAGGTGTGGCGGAAGTCCGCGATGACTGGCGCCGAGCAGCCCGCCGTCGAGGACTGCCCTGAGAATTGCGGAGAGCGCGTCGTGGTTGCGCTGCGACTGGGTGCGAGTGTCGCGGGCCGCTGCCTCCTTGAGCGCGCCCGCATCGGCGAACTCGTTGCTGCCGGTGGGAGAGGCCTCGTCGTCGGGATTGTTCATTCCGGGTGCCGCCCACGCTGCGAGTGCTGTATCGAGCATCGCGCGGGTTGTGGGATCGAGGGTGCCGAGAATTCGTGACATCGACTGTGTGTCTTGATTATCGATGGTGAGGCGGCGCTGACGCTTGCGGTCGTTGTCGTCGGTGATCGTGCCGTCCGGGTCGAGGTAGGCGAGCAGACGATTGCCTGCGGCGAGAATCTGGCGCGGCGCGAGATTCTGTGCGAACCCGGCAACTTCGGCTTCGGCGCGGGTCAGCTGTTCCGCATCGATGCCCTGCGGGATCTTGTTCAGAACAGTGAGTGCTGCGGTGAGGTGATCGGCACCGAGTGCGCCGCTGCGCAAGGCGTCGGCGAGCAGAGGGTAGGTAGGGGGCATCGTGTCGCCGGTGATCGTGAAGGTCTCTTCGAGGGCAAGGATCTGCCCTCTGCGCTTGGTTGCGTCGTGTAGGCGCAGCGGGCCCATCATGAAGTCGGACAACGAGTGTTTGCCGACAGCACGATAGGCCGCACGATTGGACACATCCATGATTCGACTGTTGCCGATCGAGATCATTCTGCGCACCGCGCGCTCGTGCTCGATCGCCGTGGCCGCCACCTCGGCTTCCGTTGCGCCACTGGTATCGACGACGTCGAGCTGGTCGAGCAATGCATGCAATTGTTCATACAGCGCAACAGGATTCGACGCATCATCGTCGCCCGTTGGTTGCCCCTCGTGGATGTCTGAAGTCTCGGTCCCCATGCCGCCCGTCTCCGGTATCGAACTTATGTTCTACATCCAACGTACCCGTCAAATCGGACATGTCAAGGAGAATCTGTCTGGCTGTTGAGCAAACTTCCCGGGCCGGTTCGTCGACGCCATCCTTGACGCGGGGCCTTCCCGCCGCGAGGGTGGAGCGCATGGTCACCGTCGACGACACCGCAGCCGCCCGCGCCAGGTTGGCGTATGAAACTCTCGAGCCGTTCCACGTCCTCGCCTACTTCAACCCGGGACTCACTGCGGCACAGAACGATCTGGGCCTCGACGCGCATGCATTCTATGTCGGAGCACGCGGCGCGCCGCTGGGCGACTGTGCAGGCCCGGTCGTCGTCTCGTCGTTCTACAACTTCGCGCCCGAGCTGATCACCAACGCCTGGGAGTCTGCGCGCAAGGTCGGTCTCGACAAGGTTGCCGCGCGCCGAGAGCAGATGCTCGACGCACAGTTCCGCGACATACTGGGCGAGCGGGTCGTCGAACCTGAAATGGCTTCTCTCGCAGAACGTTACCACGACATCGCGTCGAACCTCCCGATGGGAGGCAGGCCGCTTGCGGCGGCGTGGGCGGGGCTGACGCCACCGAATTCCGCCCATCTCGCGCTCTGGCACGCGCTGTCGGTGCTGCGAGAGTGGTGGGGAGACAACCACATTGCGGTACTCGTCCAGAACGGTCTCGACGGAATCGACGCGGCAACCTTTCACGAGGCAGGGCTGCCCGACCAGACGATTCGACGTCGAGCATTGGGTCGACGACTCGCCCAGCTGACCCGCGGCTGGTCGGACAAGGCGTGGGAGGCGTCGGTTGCCAGGCTCGTCGAGCGTGGGCTTGCCACCAGGGTCGACGACGGGCACGAGCTGACCGCGGCCGGCCTCGATCTCTACCGCGCGATCGAAGCCGAGACCGATGCCATCACTGGTTTGGCATGGGCGAGTGAGGATGTCGACGAACTACTCGTGCGTTCCCGACCGTATGTGAAGGCCGTGATCGACGCGGGCGTGCTTCCGGAAACCAAGAAGAAGTAACTGGGTGATCCGATTCTCCTGACCTGATCCCGGACCTGATCCCCGTCGGCGTTGAACCGGGCGGCGCCGACGGACAGGCTCACGCGAATCGTCTGTCCGCGAGAGTCTCTGGCTTGCATGTCACTGAATCGTGCATGTCACTGAATCGTGCATGTCACTGAATCGTGCATGTCACTGAATCCTGGCCAGGGCGGGTTCGACCTTCTTGATCGCCCACGGCACGGAGTAGATCGACGGGCTGCTGAAGGCTGCCGCGTTGTTGTTGTCCAGGTACACAGTGCTGCCGCGCTGTACTGCGGGTAGTGACGTGAAGCCCGGAACCTTCTCGAAGGCCTCGGGTCCTCCCGCCAGTGGCCAGAGAATCAGCAGGTCCGAGCGGAGCACGTCGATCCGCTCAGGGGACACAAGAGTGCGATCGCCGTTGGGGGACAACGACTTCACCGTCGGGTCGAGTACCAAACCCATCTGACCCATCAGCTTCGACGCGGCGTCGTTGTCGGAGGTGATCACGCCGAGCTGATTCTCGTGAGTGAACTGAGCGAACGAGAACGTCTTGCCTTGAGCCTTCGGGTACTCCGACTTGACTTGTGCGAGTTCATCATTGACTTCTGTGACAGCATCGGCGGCTTGTTTTCGCTTGTCAAAGATCTCGCCAGCCGTGGTGGTCACATCCTCCCAGCTGTCCACCTGGGTGCCCTGCTTGAGTACGGGGATGGTGGGGGCGATCTGTTGGAGGCGCTCCCACGACGCCTTGTCGGGCAGGAAGCCGGCCAGGATGACGTCCGGCTTGTACTTCGCGAGGGTCGCGATATCCGGCGTCGCTGTGTAGGGCACGACGGTCGACGAATGCTCAGGCGTCCACTCGAATCGGTTGTTCTCGCCTGAGTAGCCCTCCAGCACGAACTCTGCGGTGATCGGGATGTCGAGCTTGATCAGAGAGTCTGCCCAGGTCCAGTTCAACGTGACGGGACGCTTGGGAGTGCTGGGGATCTCGGTGGTGCCGTACTGATGTGTGATCGTCACCGGCCCGGCCGGCGACGACGATGACGAATCGGAATCGGAATCGGCGCTCGAACAGGCTCCGACTATCAGTGACACTGCCGCGAGCACTACCGCGAGACGGCCAAAGGTGAATCGCATTAGGCAAACCTAACCGATGTCCGTTTTGTGCGGTAGGGCATAGCGCGATCGGTTGTGCCCAAACGCCCCCGCCGACGGGCGGCGCGGAGTAGACGTTGGGCATGGACGATCTCGAGCAAGTGAAGGCGCTCAAGTACCGCTACCTGCGGGGACTCGACACCAAGGATTGGGATGCATTCGCCGCGACGCTCACCGAGGACGTCACCGGCGACTATGGCGAGAAGCTGTCCTTCGGTGACAGAGATGAACTAGTCGGGTACATGCGCAGCTCGGTCGGACCGGGTGTCATCACCGAGCATCGCGTCGATCATCCCGAGATCGTCGTCGACGGCGATTCGGCGACCGGTCGGTGGTATCTGCAGGATCGTGTCATCGTGCCGGAGTTCTCCTTCATGATGATCGGAGCGGCTTTCTATGCGGATACCTACCGCCGAACCGACCACGGCTGGCGCATCTGCGCGACCGGCTACGACCGGACGTACGAGGCGACGATCGATCTGAAGGACGTACCGAGCTTCTCCGTCACAGTTGGCCAGGCGATCACGCTTGCCGCGTCGTCGTGACTTCGAGGACCCGTGATGTCACGCCTCTTCGCGGATCGGGCCGACGCCGGCCGCGCATTGGCCGGCCGTATCAGCGAGACCGGCGGCGTCGTACCGGGTTTGTCTGCGGAGCAACCACTTCCGCTGATCGTCGGCCTCGCGCGGGGTGGTGTGCCCGTCGCTCGTGAGGTCGCCGGGGCATTCAACCTGCCGCTCGAGGTGCTGGTTGTGCGCAAACTCGGAGCTCCCGGACAGCCGGAGCACGCGATGGGTGCGCTGGCGGCGGGGCAGGTGTTCGTGGTCGACGACGTGCCGCGGCGGCTAGGGGTGTCGGATCGGCAGTTGCACGAGATCGTGATGCGTGAAGACGCGCTGCGCGTCGAGCGAGAGACGAGATATCGCCAAGAACGGCAACCGTATTCGTTCGACGGAAGGTTCGTCGTCCTGGTCGACGACGGGATCGCGACGGGTGCCACGATGGCGGTTGCCGCGCGTGCCGTTCGGGCGGCGGGCGCCGCCGGCGTCATGATCGCCGTGCCGACCGCTCCGCGCGACGCTCTGCGCAGATTCGCAGACGATCCGGACATCGACCGTGTGGTGGCCGTCGATGTTCCCGAACCCTTTCGTGCCGTGGGCCTTTCGTATGGCGGGTTCGGCCAGGTCCCTGACGATGACGTGGTGAGCTGCCTACGTGACAGATGATGCGGGACCGCAGCTGGGTGACGCTCCACGGTCACGCGCCTGGCCGCGTACGCACCTGTGCGACGAAGACGGCGAGGCCGAGAGCCTCGAGGAGTACCGCTCCCCACAGCGCCGGGCCGATCGTCTGGGCAACGCCCGCACCGCAGAGTGCGCCAACAAGGAAGGCGAGCACGACGATAACGGTGGCGACAGCGGCGCGGACCTGCGCCGACGACCTTCCGCGTACGAGGTCTGCTGCCGCGGCGACGAACCGCATCAGGTTGCCCGTTGTCGCGATACTCACGAACGAGATTCCGCCCGCAGTGCGGAACAGTTCGAGCCGCACCCCTCCCACGAACGACAAGGGGATCACGAACAGCGCGGCAGGCGCGCTCGACGGCAGACATGCCAGCACAGTGAAGACGACGAGTTGGAAGACGAGCACCGATCCGAGAGCGCGCGCCGGGAGTGTCGGGACCAGCGTGCGAAGCACCTGGGCGGCAACGAGACCCGCAAGGTAGGCCAGCAACGGCCAGGCGAACTTGGCCCATTCGTCTCCCTTGACCAACCCGACCGCCAGGAACACGACGTTGCCGGTTTGTGCGAATCCGAACACCTGGTGCCGCAGATAGAGGAAGGCGTCGACGTACCCACCGACGACGGTCATCAGCACAGCACTGATGAGTCCGACCTCGCCCCGAGTCGGCGGAAGGAACGACTGTGCTGCTGCCATCGCCGAAACCTTCCAGATGTCGTGCGTAGTCGTGGCGGACGGGTCGCCGGTACCTCGCGCCGAGGCGTGCATGGTGACTGCGCGTGGTGACACAGTAGCCGCACTCGTCGTGAATCGTGATGTCAGTCGGATTCATCGCGCGCGTCGGCAAGCTTGTCCAGGTGCACACAGATGCGAGAGAAGTCGCGTATGACGCTCGGCGAGTGGACTCGCGACTTATCCTGGTAAGTGGCTCGACAGAGAGTGGATACCATGACTGCCACACCGACCCGACCGGCACCCGTGGAACTCACCCACCACAATCACCTCGCCGGGATCTTTGCGCCACAGCGAACCGAGGTCGACGTCGCCGACCTGCCGGTGACAGGTGAACTGCCCGAGTCGCTGACCGGGAGCTATCTGCGCAATGGACCAAACCCGCGGTTCGATCCGATCGGGTCGTACGTCTACCCCCTCGACGGCGACGCCATGGTGCACCGCATCAGTATCGAGAACGGGCGTGCGTCGTACATGAATCGCTTCGTGCGGACGCCCATGGTGGTGGCGGAAGAGGCTGCCGGACATGCGATCTGGTCGGGTATCACCGACGGGTACACCCCTCCGGCGGACGAGGTGGGAGACAAGCTCGCCGGGACCGTCCGAGAGCTCCCCGACATCAACATCGTCTCGCATGCCGGCAAGCTGATGGCGATGGCCGAGGCCGATCAGCCGTATTTACTGAACGCCAAAGACCTTGCGACACTTGGTCGGACCGATTGCTCCGGCGCGATGCGCGTGGGTAGCACCGCACACCCGAAGCTGGATCCATCGACCGGCGAGCTCGTGCTGTTCAACTACACGCTCGAGGCCCCGTACCTCACGTGGTCGGTGATCAACGCTGATGGCACCACGGAGGTGGAGCCGACACCCGTCGAAGGTCTCACCGACGCGGTGATGATTCATGACATGGCCATCACGAGCACCTACATCGTATTGTTCCTGTGCCCCTTGGTCTTTGACCTGGAAGCCGTGATGACCGGTGGCTCGTTGCTCTCGTGGCGTCCAGATGATGGCAGTCGCATTGCGCTCATTCCCCGCGACGGTGGTGCGGTGCGGTGGATCACGACCGACCCGTTCTGGGTGTGGCACTTCGCCAACGCCTTCGACAACCCAGACGGCTCGGTGACCGTCGACTACGTGGAGTGGACGTACCCCGGCGGTTTCGCGACGGAGTCGAGCCCGGCGTCGTCGACCTTGAACAGGGCCGTGGTGCACCCGAACGGACGACTCTCGCGCACAGCGCTCAGTCGAAAAGACACCAATATGGAGTTCCCGCGTGTCGACGACCGACTGCTGACCCGCGATCATCGCCGCATCGCGACCGTCGCCAAGGGGCCGGGCGACGCAGGCGACCAGGACAGTCTGTGGTTCCACGACCTGTTCGCGGACACAGAAAACTGCTGGACACCCGGCGTGGCCATCGGCGAGCCGATCTTCATCCCCGGCGCCGAGGGTGATTTCTGGGGCGCGATCGGCACCGACCCCGCGGACATGCACTCGCGGTTCTACCTGCTGTCGGCCGACGATCCCGGGTCCGGTCCGGTCGCGACCATCGACCTGCCGCAGCGCGTACCTGCGGGCCTTCATGGGGCATGGCTGGCCGGGTGAGCACACTGCCGGTCGGCGGGGAAGAGTGCGATCTGCCGCATGTCCGCGACTACTGCGACCTTGGACCTCGATTAGTTGTCCCCGGTATCGGAGGCGGCGCTGAAATAGCAGAATCAGCGGCATGAGTGGTCCGTCTACCGACGGCCCCCGCAGCGGAGCATTGTCGGACATCGTCGCGCACGCCTGGGCGGCGACGACCAGCGATGTCACGAGCGCGCTCGAGACCGGTCCAGGTGGCCTGACCTCGGCGGAGGCCGCGGCCCGCCTCATGGGAGACGGTCCGAACGCGCTGCATACCGTGCATGTCCGGCCGCTGCACATCCTGGTCAACCAGTTCCGCAGCGCCCTGATGGTGCTACTGATCGCGACGGCCGTCCTCGCCTTTGCGCTCGGCGACCGCAACGACGCGGTGGTGATCGGCATCATCCTCGCGGCGAGCGTCCTGGGTGGATTCGTCAACGAATACCGGGCCGCGAAGGCCACCGAAGCGCTGCACGACCGGGTGCACCACAGCACAACCGTGATCCGTGACGGCACCGCGCAGACGATCGACGTCACCGGACTCGTGGTCGGGGATGTCGTCCGTCTGGTGCTCGGGCAACTCGTGCCCGCCGACATCCGGCTGACCGAGGTCACCGATCTGGATTGCAACGAGGGCGTGCTCACCGGCGAGTCCACGGCCGCCGCCAAACAGACCGACCCGCTGCCCGCCGATACGCCATTGGCCGACCGCACGAATTGCGCATACATGGGGACGGTGGTGCAGTCGGGCACCGCTACCGGGATCGTCGTGGCGACCGGAGCACGCGCGGAATTCGGTGCCGTCGCAGCCGGTCTCGGTGGCGATCCGCCGCAGACCGCGTTCCAAAAGGGCCTGTCCAGGTTCTCGGTGCTGCTGCTGCAGGTGGCGATCGTCCTGACGGTGTTCATCATCGCTGCGAACCTCATCCTGGGCCGGCCACTCATCGAGTCGCTGCTCTTCGCCCTCGCGATCGCGGTCGGGATTACCCCGCAACTGCTGCCCGCCGTCGTGACCACCGCCCTTGCCGCCGGATCTCGGCGACTTGCCGCGGAAAAGGTTCTGGTCAAACGTCTGGTGGCGATTGAGGACCTCGGCGACATCGACATCCTGCTGACCGACAAGACAGGCACCCTCACCGAGGGGCGGATATCGCTGATCGGCGCGCAGGCTCCCGACGGCCGACCCGACGACGACGTGCTGCTCACTGGACTGCTGGCCACCGACGCCGCCGACACGCAGGCGTCGAGCGGCAACGAGCTCGATACGGCGCTATGGCGAGGCGCCGGACCGGTCGCGGACCGGGTGGCCGCCTATCACCGAATCGCCACACGGCCGTTCGATCACGTCAGGCAGATGGCGTCGGCGATCTCCGCGGGACCCGACGGCCGACACACCCTCGCCGTCAAGGGCGCACCGGAGCGAATCCTCGAGCGCTGCACTGGAACCGGGCCGGAGGCCGAGGAGACGCTCGACCGATTGTTCGCGCAGGGCTCGCGCGTGGTGGCGCTGGCCACGCGGGAGATGCCGGCTACTCAGACCACGATCGGCGACGACGACGAACGTGAGCTGACCCTTGTCGGTTTCCTCGTGTTCCTGGACCAACCGAAAACATCGGCGGCACAATCACTTCAAGATCTCGACAACCTGCACATCACGGTCAAGGTGGCCACCGGTGACAACGTGGTGGTGGCCGACAAGGTCGTCGCCGACCTCGGTATGACGTCGGGTGGCAGCATCACCGGGACCGAACTCGACCGACTCGACGACGAAGAGTT